>JAXHTN010000230.1:0-3197 GCA_034190145.1 Halobacteriota archaeon
ATCTCCCCGGCTAGATGTCGGAAAGGTTCAAGCAAAAAATTTTGATAATCTAACCTGTTTGACTCGAACCACGCTTTGTTATTATTTACCTTTAAATCCCTCAAGAATTTTAGCGTATCTTCTGAAAAACCTTCGAACTGGTATTGCATATTTTAGCTCATTTTTGAATCATTTTTGCAGTTATTTTTATTATTTTGCATTCTATTCTTCATTCACATTTTTCGTACAGGTATAGGCGGTCATAAACTCGCTCTTCCGATCAATCTTGTTAATAGAAAATCCGGATCTGGAAAGCATACCTTCCATAACCCACGAGAAGGTTGAATACTCCTCTCTTATGTGCATCTCGGTCTCGTGCATCATATTTGCACCTCCCGATTCTCCTATCTGGTCAAGCCAACTGGAGATACTCTCTTCAAAGCAATCCACACCAAATGAAAAGATGATATCAGAAAGGAACAACTTTCCTTCCAATTTTAGCATCTGATTCATCCGCAATAGTGCGACCATCTTCCAAAAATCAGGAAGGTGATGCAATGCCAACTGTGACACAACCAGGTCGACCGGTTCTTCCGTATGCTGGTATGTCAAGAATCCTGCGTTAATGAAGGTGATATTATCACTTTTAACAGAACCAGCCTTCTTTTCTGCAAATTCAAGCATCGTTTCTGAGATGTCGACCGAATATACTTTTTTGCAGTGTTTTGAAGCTTCAACTGAGAAGTTACCCGTCCCGCAGCCGATCTCAATGACGGTTGATTCCTTTGTAATACCCATATCGTCCATTATACTCTTGACTTCACTTTTCACATCCCTGAGCCTTGCCATCCGTTCATCGTATGCTTGGACGTTCGCCTCATCTTGATAATCAGTGCCTATCTGCTGCATCTCGTTATACTGCCATCTATGCTTAGAGGTCATTTTTTCTCATACAACACTTTAGCCGGTCCCCCGATTTACTTTTCGATAAAAAAGACAAATGATATCAAACGATTGATGATTTATTCCTATGGTAAGCTTCCGTATTCAATCAATAGGCGCATATATTTCGGTTAAAATATCTTCTTCTTTCACTTCAAAAGGGTCATTTGGATAAACTTCTCTTGTGAAACCGATTATCTTTTTCTTATTTTCTGAGATCCAACCATAGAGCTTTTCATAAGTTGGTCCACAGTCTTGATAGGCCCCTTTATGAATAATTTTTGCCATTTTTCCGCCTGAGAGTTCGTAGCACTTGATCTCATCGGATTCTTCAATCTTTTCAGAGATAGGGACTGCAACTTCAAGATATGCATTACCCTCTTGTTGTGCCCTTTCCGCATCTTCAAGTTTTAACTCGTGGCAAACAAAAATCGGCGGTCCTTGAATTTGAGCTTTCTTTTCAACTGCAAATTGAAATACTTTTGAGAGTAATGTCGCTATCTCCTCATATTTTCCACGCTTTCGCATGCCTAAGACCAATTGCGGCTCTACTTCGACAATAGAAATATCACTCATTGAACAACCTCGTATAATAGTCAGATTTATTTAATATTTATATTTACATCCATCATCCGTATAACAAATTACAATAATTGAAAGGGAATAATTATCCATACGAAAATGAAGAGTGTGCAACTGAGACTCCGGATATTAGATCATACTCGTTGTTTCAAGCGTTCCCTTAAAAACATATATGAGAAAGAAAGAGTTCTTCTCTTCATTTATGCCGGATGCTCTTTCGGTCATTGTTGTAATTCGGATCTGTTGCAGAGTCTGCCGGGATCTGTAAGTTCGGCAAGAGTGCAATTCTATTGCATCATATTTGGGGCCCTTGGGTCCACTTACGAGTAATTGCAACAACCCCCCAAAAGAAATAAACTCAGAACCTAAAGAAATGAAGACTATATAGGACCTCTGTAAGGATTGCACAAGGTGTATATCCAGTTGCCCTGCCGGCGCTTTCACTGATGGTTTCAATGGAAGACGAATGGATCACTTAATTACTGCTTGATCCGTGCACTGGTCTGTTCCATAGGTAAGAAGCCAAAAAGTGTAGGACCTGAACAGAAAAAGTGACATCACATCATCCCCGGCTTGATGTTGTCTTTTGACCTCTTCACTACCGCGCTAATCCTCCTTTGACGTGTATCCTCTCTTTTTGCAGAGATAACCCACCCAATATAGTCTTGTCTGTAGCTTGTTGCAAAGTTATTGAAGTTCTCCCAAGCCTCAAGATCAGAGGAGAGGGCATCTTTGAGATCCAAGGGAATTGTAAGTTCCATTTTAGGTGACGCGACTTCCTCGTTCAGATGATACCCAAGTTTCTCAAGACCCGTACTCGTCATCTTTCCTGATTCAATCATCTTTCTTGCACGACTCTTGTTCAGATCTGACCATACACTCTTCTTCCTTCGAGGTGTGTACCTTTGGGCGTACTTTTCTTCATTAATCTTCTTTACAGTACCGTCGATCCACCCAAAACATATGGCCTCTTCAACCGCGTCATCGTACGGAATTCTAGGTTTACCGGTATGTTTTTTATAGTAGATCAACCAGATCTCGTCTTCTGTCTCGTGATGGTCCGCAAGCCAGGACCTCCATTCATCTCTATTGGTCACATACAGACTCTTACCAATCTCCACAATGAGTTCTAATAATGCCTTGTATATAACCCTTCTTCTTGCACCATGAAAGGAGATGGTCTAAGATCTTTCATTAATATTATGTTGATTTAGGAAGTTTTTAGATTGAAGAGTTTCATTCTGCTTTAAGATTATGGTGAAAAGATATGGCTGAATCTGATCGATCTTCTGACACAACTATTTTGAAAGCTCCGCAAGTACCTGACAATGAGAATCTTTTGTACAGGATCAAGGACAAGGATAGCGATGAGATAATTGGATACAGAAGATATAAAATTAACAAAATTTTGGAAGACGGAAAACAATGTTACGAAGTGAATGTAAAGACTGAATCCACAGATGAAGAATATAACGAGGTTATTGATGAGACTTCTATTCTTGGTATTGATGAAGTGTTGAGACCGATCACACGACGGATGATTACAACCGTAAAGGACGGAAAATTAGTCTCTGATATGAAGATGAATTATGAGGAACTTGATATTCCACCAAACTGCTGTACTTCACTGAGTGCACTTGCACTATACCTTCGTTCAGGTCCATTCGATCCAAAGTTGACAACAAGCGTGAATG
>JAXHTN010000231.1:0-3172 GCA_034190145.1 Halobacteriota archaeon
CAACGCTCATTATCATTATGTTCTTACCTCTCTTTAGGGTAGGAATTGCAATACTTTTTACAGCCTTTTGAGATGCACATTCTACGACGAGATCGACAAGATCTACCATCTCATCGATCTCAACAACTGTTGGTTCATTCTTTAGAGTTGGAATGAATTCGTTGGTTCGTTCTTTATGTATGTCATAGATCGCAGCGAGGCGAATTCCATGTGTTCCTTCGTCAACAGCCTTGCATATAGTCCTACCTATTGTGCCGATCCCGACAACACCAATCTTGAGTGAAAAGTTAATCTGAGACATCTTCTAATCCTTCCCTATGATGTACATGAACAAGCTATGTTTCTCGTCGACTTTTACAGGTCTCCATTGTTTGAAGTCGAAGACATGGGAGATAACTTTTGTACCTGGCTTGAGTTCACTTTCAAATTTTTTGACCAACTTGTCATTTGTGCTCTGAAATAGGTAAAGTGTGACAACAGTCGCCTCACTGAGGTCTTTACTAAAGAAGTTTCCCCACTCTACTCTTGAGAGATTCGATAGTCCATTTCGTCTTATCCTCAGCCGGGACCAAAAAAGGCGTATGGGGTCTGCTTCAATACCCACTGACTTTGCACCATACTCTTTCGAAGCAGTAACTATTGTTCTGCCATCTCCAGATCCCAAGTCGTATAAAACGTCATCGGAAGTGATCTCCGCCATCGATAACATAGCCCGAACATTCTTCATTGTAGTTGGGACAAATTCGGCACCTATTGCCTGAGACCAGAGTATCCACAACATAATTGCAATCAGAAGAATAGCAAGTATCGACGGCAAATTACACCTCCATGACCAATCGAGAGTTAAACATCATCCTTAATCCTTCTTAAAAAACCTGGTAAACAAAAAACCTTTTATCATCATATAAGTTACTAAATACTAACTAGGATAAGCAAGAGAAGAATGAGAGGATAAAGATGGCTCCTGGCATGGCTGAGATGTTGATGATAGGTATTGTGGTCATATTGCTATTCGGCCCCAATAAAATACCCGAACTGGCAAGATCTGCCGGCAAATTCATGGGTGAGTTCACAAGAGCTCAAAGAGAGGTCGAGATGGAGTACACAAACTCGAAGGAACAAGCTAAAAAAGAGCCTCGAAGTGAGAGTAACAAGATAAGGAAGATGGCTGAAGATCTTGGCATAGATGTACAGGGAAAATCGGATGATGATCTACTAGATGAGATACAGGCAACAATCAAGAAGGAGGGCGCTGTTGCTACCGATTAACTCTTCGATTTTTAGTTAATTGAATGACGGAACACAAAGGTTAATATATATCCTTCAACAAAACGATTACTATAGACAGATTAAAGGAGGGATATGATATGGCCTTTGGAGGGATGATGGGTCCGACGGAGATCATGCTGATCGTTGCAGTGGTCTTCTTACTATTTGGTGCGAAGAAAGTTCCGGATATGGCAAGATCCATGGGGGGCGCTATGGGTGAATTCAGGAAGGCTCAGAGAGAATCCGAACTTAACCTGAGGAATTTCGAGAGTGAAGTTGTGAATCGCCAAGAACAGCAAACAGTGACTGAAGAGACTGATATTCAAAAGACAGCGAAGAATTTGGGTATTGACATAAAAGGAAAGACCGACAACGACCTATTAAAAGAGATAGAAGGAATAGCTAGAATAAGAGAGAACGCTCAACCATAAATATTATTTTTTAAAATGACTGTCGCAAGATTTTGGAGAAATATCTCCGGCAGATACAATCTGGAGGGGACATTTTGTGAGAATTGTAATAGTTACTACTTTCCACCGCGAAACATATGTCCCACCTGTAGAAGGGATGGTAAGATAAGACCGCACAAGTTCAATGGCACCGGAGAAGTCGTAACAAAAACAGTAGTCCATTCATCATCAAGTGGTTTTGATAATCAAGTCCCTTACGTACTTGCAATAGTGCGTCTGGACGAGGGGCCCCAGTTGACGAGTCAGATCATCTGCGATCCTGACGAAGTAGATATCGGGTCAAGGGTAAGGCCCGTTTTTAGAAAGATAGGCGAAGAGAGTGAGAAGGGCGTCATTTACTATGGGACAAAGTTTGTCCCTGTCTGAGTGGATTTACAAAAATTAATATCCATTCAATTCAACTTTCTGAAATGTGGTCAAGATTTTAACACCTTCACGTCTTCATATTACCCTGATCGATCTAAATGCATCGATGGGAAGGGTGGATGGTGGCGTTGGTATCACACTCGATGAACCAAGCATGCAATTTTCAGCCGAGATGGCTGATGATGTAATTGTTACAGGATGTGACGAGCTTACTTCACGTATCGAAGAGAGTGCGAGGGCAGTGATAGGTGAAGAGGAACTTGGCATAAAGATAAATGTTGATAAAACTTTTCCGTTTCATGTGGGTCTTGGATCAGGTACACAAGCGTCAATTGCTTCAGGAATGGCGGTCAATGTTCTTTATGATATGGGACTTACGATACGAGAGATAGCAAGGCTCGTGGGACGAGGGGGAACTTCGGGGATAGGTGTAGCAAGTTTTCAGCTTGGTGGTTTCATTCTTGATGGGGGACATGCCTTCGCTGACAAGGGTGCTTTTACTCCATCTTCTGCAAGCAAAGTCCCACCTCCTCCGGTACTTTTAAGACGGGACTTTCCCGATTGGGATATTGTGCTTGCAATACCGAAGATGAAAGGTGTCTATGATTCTGAAGAGGTGAACATATTCAAAAGAGAATGTCCAATTCCGATCGGGGAAGTACAGGAAGTCTCGCATATAATACTTATGAAGATGCTTCCGGCCCTGTTTGAGGAGGATATTGTTGAGTTCGGAAGATCGATTAGCGATATTCAAAAGACTGGATTCAAGAAGAGAGAACTCAGCCTTCAGCACCCGCTAATTGGGACTCTTATGGAAGCAATGAGACAAAGAGGGGCTTATGGCGTAGGAATGAGTTCTTTTGGTCCTATTGTCTATGCCATAACCGACAGTCCGAAGCACATAAGAGACGATCTTAAGAGGATTTTTAAAGAATCTTCGGTTAGTGGTGAGGCGATTATTGTAAGTGCGAGAAACGAAGGAGCGCGCATTTATAAATGAGGATGGATCAGCATTTCTTGACAGACACAAGGGTTGCGGATAGGATTATTTCATATGCAGAGATTAC
>JAXHTN010000232.1:0-3098 GCA_034190145.1 Halobacteriota archaeon
AACCTTCTCCATCATCTTTTTAGGGTCATAGGTGTACGTCTTTTCCGTAGCGACCGGAATCTTAGCAGCGCCCTTCCAGCGCTCTTCGTCTTCCGATAATTGTTTATCTTCTTCTCCCATGATAAATCCTCATTTTAATGATACAGCGTATTATATGTACATAAGGTATAAATCTTTCTTATGGGAACCTTTAAAATTTAAATTAAGCTAACTATACAGATTATTATTAATTTTTAAGTCTTTTGAAAGATTTATGGTCTGATAAAAATTTATAAAATTATAAAAAATGGGAAACTATAAGTGATTTTGTGGTACAAACCATACTAGAGGCAAGCGTAATGGATGACCTAAGTGAATCTACTTCACGGCTACTAAAAGTAACAGGACACAAAGCTAGAATAGATATTCTGAAGTTTTTAGAAGAAAAAGAAAGAACAGCCAAGGAACTCGCAGAGCTACTTGGCGTTTCCGAGACATATGCCCACCAACACCTCAACAAACTGAGTGGGGAAGATCTGATTAAGAAAGAGGGGAGACTTTTTTCTCTTTCTACTAGTGGGAGGATATTTGTCGGGTCGCTTGACATGATGGAAGTCGTTAGCAAGTACAAACGCCTATGGGAGAACCATATGATTGAGAATATACCTCCTGATAGCATAAGGAGTATGAGAGTATTTCGAGATACGGAACTTATCAATTCTGCACCGAAGGTGATCGAGAAGTTCTACAATGTGGCGTCCTATACCGATGAGAGACTTCTAATTGCAACCGATAGGGTACCTATGATGCAAGAGACTGCATTCAATGAGATGTTTAAAAATGAAGTGCAGATATATAGGCTTATAGGCTCAATACCGTACTTTCAGAGCATGCGTCCTGATTTGGATTTACCCAAGGGACTAGAGGTCAGAATAGCCCCGATGGATAGAATTTACATGGGGATATTGATAATAGATAAAAAAGAAGCTGGTGTGATATTTCCTGACAATAAAGGTCTTCTTGATTGGAATCAGATGATATGTGGAAGAGACCCTGATTTCATCTCTTGGGTTGAAAAGAACTTTTGGGAGATGTTTATGAAAGCAGAGGATATACGTGCACCTAAATCACGATTGTGAAAATTATTAAGTTATTAGGGGACTGTAGCGACGGCCCTGACCCAACCGGCACTGGCATTTTTTATCTTTATAGGGAAATTGTAAATTGTTGCTCCAACTGGGGGAACTTTATCAAGATTCGTGAGCTTCTCCATCTGAAAATAGCCAAGCTCGATCCCCGCAAAATGCCCTTCCCAGATCATGGAGGGGTCTGGTTTTCCTTTGCTTACAGAATCTCTCCATCTCTTGGCAGTAATGGAGAATGGGGCATCCCAAGACCATGCATCAGTTCCCACCACATGAACACCACTTCTTACAATCTGCAAGGTAGCATCTCTTCCTACCCCAATCCCGCTATTGATATAACTTGAAGTCCCAAAGTACTCAGGCGCGTTAGTATGGATACATAAAACGTCCCCTTCCCGAAGCTTGTGCCCAATATCCCTCAGCTTTTCATCAAGATCTTCAGGAGTCATTACATATCCATCTTGCATATCCGTGCAATCGAGTACAATCAGTGGCCCTATCCCCCATTCCAGGGGGAACTCATCGATTGTCTTTGCTACTCTATTCTTGACAAGTTCCCTATCTTGTACCGGTGCAAAGTGCCAGGGGGCATCCATATGCGTCCCGCTGTGTGTACTAAGTGTGATCTCTTCGACTGCCCATCCTTTTCCATCGGGCAAATGCTCTTCGGGCTTCAGGCCGGGAAAGAATGAAGCCATCTCCTTTGCACCATTTTCGTGGTTGCTATATCTGACTTTCGGTGCGGTTAGTGGAGGATCACAGAGGGTGTCATTTGCAATGGGTATCGAGAGATCGATAAACTTCATAAACATTAATCTAGTAACTTCATCTCATCAAAACAAGCCCTACAGACATGATACTTCATTACCGGGCATGCCTTATCCACGCGCTCCGGTGGAGCAAATAGTATTGCACCTGGCGTTTTATCCACATCAAACGTATTCCCACATATATTACACTTAGGCATCTAAATTCACCTTTTGACTGATGAGAATTTAATCTTCAGTGGCATTAGACTTTCCTTTGATCAAGACCCCTTTACAACGTTATTTCTAAGAAGGAAGATGGTTACAACAATGACACATGCCGCAAAAACAGCTTTGATGAGTGAGTTGTACTTATACTCGAAGAGTGTCGAAAATGCATCCATCATCATAACATAGAAGTGGATGGATGCGATCAGAAGCAGTATCATCAGAATAAAGAATACGCCTTTTCTGAAGCTCTCTGCCATATTAAACTCTTTTTTGTCATTTTTATTAGATTCTGCCATCTATTTCTGCCCCCTTCTCCTATTTATTAAAAGAACCGATATACTACTGATCGCAACAACTGTCATGAATGCCTCAAATCCTGGAGCGTCTGGTTCATCCGAATATGATCGTTGTATATCCGCCCTAGGTTCAGGTGTGGCTGTTTGCCCAGCGAAATCACTTGCTTTGACAACCGGTTCTGTTGTTATCAACTCGGTTCCTGCCCCGGTGATCTGGGTCTTGTTTCCGAATGCGTCTAGCATCAAGAGGCTGCTACCCTGTTTCACTATCTTCTGACCATCCCAAATCTGTACGTCTACGTCGTAGTTTCTTGTATTCAGGAGAAGAAGATTTGTGGATTGGGGTGTTGTGACATCCACCTTGAGAAGGCCAAGATCGATCCATCTCTCATCAACCACCAGTCTTGTCTCAGTATCTTTTGCCTTCACAAGAGCACGAAGACCGGTTACATCCTCTTTCCCAATATTATCAATATAAATAGTTGATTTGATGGTTACGTATTTATCATCTTCCTCATTCATATGGAAATCGATCTCTCTTAATGATAATTTGACTGATGATGGGGATTCTAAGAGCAAAAGGCCTTGAATATTCCCTTTTGAAGTCGCCGCGCTTTTATTTTTATCAAATAGCACAATCTCAAGTCTGTATCCCCCTTCCTTGGGCACCCTCAGATCCGTCTTGACAATGCTTGTCTTCT
>JAXHTN010000233.1:0-3092 GCA_034190145.1 Halobacteriota archaeon
ATCGATGAGCTGCTTGGAGGTGGTTTTGAGGCAGGGACATTGACCCAGATGTACGGACAGGCCGGGAGCGGTAAGACCAATATCTGCATTCAACTGGCTATTGAGTCTGTCCGAAGCGGCAAAAAGGTAGTCTTCATCGATACCGAAGGCATCTCGGTAGAGCGGTTTGATCAGATAGCAGGAGACGATTCTGAGCTAATTTCAAAAGATATAATCATTTACGAGCCCATGGATTTTGATCAGCAGTACTCTGTTGTAAGAGAGATCGATAAGATCATCGGAGGAAATGTGGGGGTGGTCATCTTGGACTCTGCAACCCTCTTTTATAGGTATGAACTGGAAGATGAACGTAGCATCTCACTTAAAAGAGAGCTTGCACATCAGGCAGCACACCTTCTGGGACTGGCAAGAAAACATGACGTTGCAGTCGTTATAACCAATCAGATCTACACAGATATCGATACGAATGAGCTTCAACCGGTGGGAGGTATGATGATTGAACATCTTTCCAAGGCCATTATACAGTTGTTGAAACTTGAGTATGGTAAGAGAAGGGCCGTTATCAGAAAACACAGATCCATGCCCGAAGGAAGCTCTTGTGACTTTCAGTTAACATCAGACGGGGTGAGGGATCTTTAGCCAGCGTGTAAGAGATTAAACCGTTTTTAGACTCTCTTCTTTTAGTTTCTTCAATTCTTCCTTATCAAGAGCTGCTTTTTCAAAAACACTCTCTGAAACCAAGATCTCGGCATCTGAGCGAAGGGCAAGGGCAATGCAATCACTTGGTCTTGCATCTAGCTCCTTTTGTGATCCGTTCTTCTTTATAAACAAGCGAGCATAGTAGACGCCCTCATCGAGATCGTCTATAAGTATTCTAGCGACGGTTCCATCAAGACAACCTATCAGAGATACCATCAGATCGTGTGTCATTGGACGGGGTGTTGTCTCGTTCATGAGAGCCGATTTTATTGATATTGCCTCTGCCACACCGATGTAAATCGGAACTGAATTTCCTTGCTCGTCAGATAAAAGTACCACTGGTACCGGTTGCATCCTGGTCCCGACCATATATACGCCATCAATTTTAACAGAGACTTCTCCCATGAATTACTAAAAAGTTGTTAAACACCTAAATGGTTTCGCTGTAAGAATATCAAAGTAAATCTTTTTGTGACATAGATGAATTGTATATCTCCTATGAGAGGGATGATCTCACTTTCACATAAAGGGCGAGATGTTGTAGCTGTGATTGCGGCGTCACTTCGGCCTGATAATATGCCCAACATGGAAACAGTGATTAAAGATGACACTGTTGTGACAAGTATTACAACAGACAGACTCAGTTCACTCATCTCGACGATAGACGACTACCTCATGAACGCCAAGGTGGCTGAGGATCTGTGTCAAGTGATGGAGGTTTTATGATGGAATTTCACCTAATCGGATATTTTAAAATGAGTGGAGATGCGACAGAAGCACAAAATGACCTGAAATCATTTTTTGAAGATGTTGCCTCGGATATACTATGTAAAGGTGCTCCAAAAGGATGTGGTGCAAAACTTCTGAGTTGGAGTATTGATTCCGATAGGCTTAACCTTGAGATTTTATCCGATAGATACGTACGCTCTCATGATGCGATGCTAAGGCTGAGAAAACCTCTTGGGGGAATCCTTGGTAAAAACCACCATATCGGCATCAGAGGAATAGGTGTTGACGAGTTTACCATCAAGATCGAATCCGAAAAGCCCCTGGAAGCAAAGATACCATTCGTCTCAAGTATTGATTACAAGGAAAAAATGATCGTCTTGAAGCTTGATGTCTCGGAACCCGAGATAGAGCGGAGGGTGCCCGATAGAATATTAGCCCTCGTGGAAGAGAAACTGGTAGAAGACTATGGTGGGAAGGGCGAGCATTGGGAGCTACTATGGGAGAGTGAGCCAAAGGACTTCAAATTTGATGAAGACCCCACACAAGCGATGGTGAAGAGGAGATGGATTCTGCATGGATCTGCAAGAGGTCAGTGGATTTTTGGCCCCCAGGTGACAAAGATCTATAAAACCTTTGAGAAGATCGTTGAAGAAGAGATCATAGCCCCGTTGGGTTACGAAGAGATGATATTTCCGAAGCTTGTGACGTGGGATGTCTGGAAGCGGTCCGGCCATCTGAAAGGTATCTACCCGGAGATGTATTATATCTGCACACCAAAGACAAGAGATCCTAAGTTCTGGGAAGAGGTGATCGATTACTACAAGGTCACAAATGAAGTCCCGCTTGATATGATTAAGGAGAAGATCGATAATCCTATAGGTGGGATGTGTTATGCCCAGTGCCCGCCTTTCTGGACATTCCTTCAGGGGGAGACTTTGCCGGATGATATCTTTCCGGTAAAGGTATTTGACAGATCCGGAACGTCACATAGATATGAGAGTGGAGGTATTCATGGTATCGAGCGAGTGGACGAGTTTCACAGAATAGAACTTTTATGGGTCGGTACCAAAGAGCAGGTTATAGAACATTCAGAAAAGCTCCAAGAGAGGTACAAATATATATTCAACGATATACTAGACTTGCAATGGAGAAATGCATGGGTAACTCCATGGTTCATGGCTCAGGAGGGCCTCACCGGTCTTTCCGAGACAAGAGAAGCAGGTACCATAGATTACGAAGCTGTACTACCATATAACGGTACTTGGCTTGAGTTTCAGAACCTATCTGTGAATGGTGACAAGTATCCAAAAGGCTTCAATGTGAAGTTGCAAAGTAAAGGGGATCTTTGGTCAGGGTGTTCCGGTATCGGTATGGAGAGATGGGCATCGGTCTTTCTCTCTCAGAAAGGACTTGATATGAATGACTGGCCCGAAAAATTCCAAGAGAAGGTTGGCGAGCTTCCTGAGGTCTTCAGATTTTTGTGACTATCATCTTCAAGGTTTTTATGTCGTATTTTTAGAGGGACGCATCGAAGCTTTTTTGGTAGGTTCCTTCATAAAGGAGATAACCAATTTTGCATGCGGGGGTTGCCAAGCCAGGTCAAAGGCGCAGGGTTGAGGGCCCTGTCTCGTAGGAGTTCGTGGGTTCGAATCCCATCCCCCGCA
>JAXHTN010000234.1:0-3062 GCA_034190145.1 Halobacteriota archaeon
CTTACGGATCCATTGTGATTTTTCGAGGTCGCCTACGACTTTGTACAGATCTTCGGCCGAATCTGACATTATTAATACACCACTACGACTTGTCAACCAGTTCACTTTAAGGTATTGATTTATTAAAAGATGTATTTTTGTAGAGATTCAGATTCTGATTATCTATCGCTTGTATCAATTTTGTACCTTGCATCCTCAATTGCCTTCCAAGAACCAGACGTTGGAACAAGAAATGAAAAATTCATCATCAATTGGGTTATTAAAAAGGATACTAAGGTCCCACCAACCCTCGGCACAAGTAAAAATAATAAAATTCCATAGAATAGGGGATTTTGCAATGCTACTAGAGGATAAAGTATGATTAAAAATAGCAAAAATACAGGAGAAACAATATTAATAAGAAGGGCGTAAGGATATACAATCTTTCCAAAGGGCCCTCTTCCAAGCAGATCAAGATTCTTTAAATAAACCCTTCTCAAACCATTTATACGCTTCATTTTCTGAACAAGCCGCCCTTTTATGCTTAATGGAACGCGCTCAAATACAATGGCCTCTGGATCATATATCGCTCGATATCCCCGCCTAATTATCTTGAAGAACATGTCTGAATCATCTGCATAGGTCTCCGGATCAATCTCTATCTTCTTTAGAAGGTCTGTTCTGAAGCTCATTAAAGGACCATTGCATATAGAAACCGATTGGATATTGCTCTCACCCAGCCTCCATATATCAAAAAAGTAACGATATGAATCTTCCTGAGACTTAGAAATCCTCTTTTTGTCAGATAAAATTACTATCTTTCCAGTAGCTGCACCTATATCCGGGTCAACAAAGTTTTTTGTTATCTGTAATAATGAGTCTTCCTTAAGTAAAGCGTCTGCGTCAGATATAACCGTTATTTCATTTTCTAAAGACTGAAATAACCAATTTAAAGCTTTTGCCTTTCCTTTTCCACCTTTACTTTCAATTAAATTTGCATCAAGTCCTATTTCTTCTATAGTCTCAAGTGAAATATCCTTAGAATCGTCTGTAGAATGATCATCAAGTATTATGACATTTATTTTATCTTCCGGGTACTCAAGATTGGCTGTATTTATTATCTTTTCTTTAATAACCTTTCTTTCGTTGAACATAGGTATAACAAAAGTGATTTTGGGTAGATAGTCAATATCAGGAGCTACATTCAATTTTTTTGAATATATATAGGTAATAAGAGTGTATGATGAGAAAATGGCGACTTCAAATACAGCTAAAATACACCATATCAATAACAAATTAGTCACATCAATAGACTTAGTTGTTGAAGTCCTTAATATTTTCCAACAGTCCTCATAGCATTTTTTTGAGCATTCATCGACTCTACGCTTAAATAACTTATTATTCTATAATTTAAATTGGTTTTTTAATTAACTACTTTAAATATTAATGTTTCAATCCAAAAAATAAATTTTGTTATTCCTAATCATCCTTGGGATCCAGAAAGGAATTAAAAATCATCATGTAAGGACATAATCACAAAATATTAATTATAAACCGTTGTTGGTGGTACCAAAATAGGAGGGTGAAATTATGAAAATAATGTACGCAATAATGATTGTGGTACTACTTTCTGGTGTATCTCTGGGTTGTTTGGATAATTCTGAAGAACCGATGGAAACCTCAGAGCCTGTAGAGACTGCAACAGAAGCGACAACACCTGAAGAGACAACAACTGAAGAGACAGTTAGTGAAACAACGACATCTGAGGAGACAGAACCTGAAGAAATGGATAGTGCAGAGGATCAAGAAGAAGGAACTAGTCTATATGATAGACCCGAAATCACCACTGCTGACGAGGCATGGGAAGAACTGATGAAGGGGAATGAGCGTTATATAGCTGGCGAAAGCGCAGATAAAGATATGGTTTCAAGACGTGTTGAGGTCGAGTCAGGTCAACATCCGTTTGTTACTGTTATCACCTGTTCTGACTCAAGAGTCCCACCAGAGCTGCTCTTTGATCAAGGACTAGGAGATATCTTTGTAATACGAACCGCAGGTAATGTTGTAGGTCCGATTGTTCTTGGTTCCATCGAGTACGGAGTTGAGCATCTTCACACACCACTTTTGATAGTGCTTGGTCATCAACACTGTGGTGCCGTTACAGCAGCAGTAGAAAGCGAGGCAGAAGGAAACATAGGAACAATTCTGGAAGAGATTCATCCGGCGGTTGAAACAGCTAAAGGCACAGAAAAAGCAGGCGAAGAGCTAGTTGAAGAAGCAGTAGACGAAAATGTAAAGCTTGCGATCCAAAATACGCTCAACCAGAGTTCAGTTGTACATGAACTATATGAATCGGGAGAGTTAAAGATTGTCGGAGCAAAATACTTCCTCGATTCTGGAAAAGTTGAGATAATTGAGGAATTATCAGTAGATCCAGAAGAGACAACTGAATAAGACCAAGGGATCAAAAAAAACAAATAATGGGCTACCTTGGTATAGCCCATTTATCTTATTTTTATCTGAGAACATTATATTCTCATGGGCTATGATGTCACTTTCATCAAGTGGCTGAAAGAGGGGATTACCTTGCGTAGTACTCAGATAGATGAAGTTCTGGAAGATTTAAAGAAGGAGTGTTTACTACTAATACTTGATGTAAAAAGGTGTTACAATGCCAGACAATATTGAGTCAATAACCTCAGCTGAGATGTCGGCAATCGATATGAACTGTGCTTATCACGGTCTTTCTACCATGCAACTGATGGAAAATGCGGGCGCAGGCATTGCAAAGGCGATCAAGAATCGTTTCGAGACAGGAAATATTTTAATCTTTGCCGGGCGTGGAAATAACGGTGGAGATGCCTTTGTTTCTGTAAGACACCTGAAGGACTTTGATATTGAGATTATTCTTTTGGGATCTTCAAAGGATATAAGAACTGAAGAGTCCCGTCTGAATTTTGAGATAATCAAGAAGTCTAACTTTTCCATAAGGGAGATACGTGATTCTACTGAATTAAATGGCGTTTCTACGAGCGAGAAAGATATAATAATCGATGCAATCCTCGGAACAGGGGTGAGAGGAA
>JAXHTN010000235.1:0-3060 GCA_034190145.1 Halobacteriota archaeon
CATGTGCAAAGTGATGCTGCACTTCGATAATTTCTACACCAAACCGCTCTGCAAGCTCTCTTCCGTAACGCTTTGTTAGGTATCTCGGATGAAGATCAGCTCCAATGCCCTCCACCTTCCGAGCACCCAGTAGACCCAGTAGATGCTCAGTTGCAGATCTTAGAAATTCTGTTGTTGGGTAGTACTTCGTGTTTCCTATGTACTGAGTAATGTATACGTTGCCGCCGATCGAGATTGCCGAGTTGACATTCTCTTCGGCACCTACTCCGATCACTGTTTTATCATGGTTTATACTGATCTTGTCCGGTACAAATCCCCTTGATCTTCTCAGGAAGAATCTTCTATCATTGTAAAGGCGAATGACCGTATCATCAATCCTGTTTATGATATCTCTGTTATGAAGAAGACAAAAATCTGCATTCAGGCTGAAAGCATCTTTATCTGTGATTATCATCGGCTCTCCTGGAATATTTGCCGATGTCATTATGACGGCGTCCTCTCTCAGATACTTGAAAAATATGTGGTGAAGACCCGTATATGGGATGTAGACGCCTGCGTTTCCAAGACCGGGAGAAATGCCATCCAAAACGTCCAATTTCTCCTTCTTTTTTGTCACAAGTACTATCGGACGCCTTGTGGATGAAATTTCCCTTTCTTCAGCCTCTGTCACATCCATGTAATCTTTTACCACGTCAATATTCCGAAACATCACTGCAAATGGCTTAGCCTCCCTGCCATACCACTTCCTGAATCTTTCTATCTCGTAAAGGTTACATATGAGGTGCATTCCGCCCCAGCTCTTCATTATGCCGATGGAACCGTCATCTATGTACTTGGCAAATATTTTTATGGGATCTCCTTCAACCTCTCTTCTTTTATTATCATATAACGTGTATTTCGGGCCACAATCTCTGCAGGATGTCGTCTGGGCGTGAAATCTAACGTTTGATGGATCCTTATACTCTTCCAAGCATTTGCTGCACATTAAAAAGTCATCCATTGAGGTCTTATCCCTGTCATAGGGAACATCTTTTATAAGTGAGAACCTTGCCCCGCAGTAGGTGCAGTTGGTGAAGGCATAGAGGTGGCGTCTGTTCTTACTGTCGAATATCTCACTGAGACAGTTGTCACATGTGGCCGTATCAGGGGGGAGAAGAGATGATTTTGCCCCATTTGTACTCTCAAGTATCACGAAATCTTCGTAGTCTCCATCCTCTTCAGTCAGTTCTATCTCATCGATTGAAGCGTTTCCGGTTATCTCCTTTTTCAGTTCCCTCAGAAACTCTTCAACCTTCTTATCAACGAAAATCTCGACATTGGAGCCTTTGTTGAGGACATAACCGTTTATTCCGAGAGATTTTGCGACCCTATATACAGTGGGGCGAAAACCGACACCTTGAACAATCCCTTTGACGGATATCTTCATCTGTCGCCCTCGAATAGCAATGAGAGTACACGCTCCACACCTGTTCCATGCTTTGCGTCGGTCAAAAGAATCTTTCCATGAGGATTCAACCTCTCAAAATCAGCTGTGAGAATCTTCGGGTCGACCTCGATTGCTTCTGCGAGATCAATCTTGTTGAGAACTGTAAGATCGGAGTGAGCAAAGATCAATGGATGTTTTCGGATCATATCATCCCCCTCTGTAACCGATATCACAACGACCCTCTTATCTGTTCCCAGTGGAAAGTCCAAGGGGCATACCAGGTTTCCTACATTCTCAATGAAGAGGATATCCAGGTTTTCAAGATCTGCAGATTCGAGTGCATGACCTATCATATGGGCATCCAGATGGCACTCTTTTCCTGTATTTACATTGATTGCTTGGGCATCGTGCTTCTGAAATCTCCTGCAATCGTCATCTCCTGCAACATCGCCTGCAATCACTCCTGCTCTAATCCCCTTGCTCTTTAGAATATCGATAAGACTCTCGATGAGGGTGGTCTTCCCGGAACCGATCGAACCCATGAAGTCGTAGGCTTTCACGTCGTGTTTTTTCAAGAGGGATCTGTTCTGTTCTGCGATCTCCCTGTTTGCTCCGAGAATATCTTTTTCCAGTGTGATCTCAACTGTTTTGTGCATCCGAACCACGTCAATATTTTACCTGAATTTATTTAATAGTTCTGTACAGAAAAGAGGCATATCAGTTGCTACATACCAAATTACAAAAGAGATTTGTTGCGAAGTATTTTTGGTGGTCTCATCCCTTTAAACATATTGTGAATGGATCATGCTTGCAAAACGAATAATTCCATGTCTGGACTGCGATCTTAATGTCCCCGGCGGGAGAGTGGTTAAGGGGATAGAGTTCAAGCAGATAAAGTATGCCGGGGTGCCTTGGGAGCTTGCAAAGAAGTACAGTGAAGAAGGCGCTGATGAGGTCATATTTCTCGATATCACAGCCTCAGCAGATCGCAGAGATACCATGGTCAATGTCATAAGAAAGACCGCCGAATCGGTCTTTATACCGCTTACTGTAGGAGGGGGCATACGTACCCATGAGGACGCACGTAAGATCTTTCTTGCCGGTGCAGATAAAGTATCAATAAACACATCCGCCATCGAAAATCCAGATCTCATCTCTGATATAGCCCAGCGTTTCGGAAGTCAAGCATGTGTCATCGCAATAGATGCCAAGAGAAGATACGTAGGTGAGGGTGAAGATCCTGTGGATAAAGAGATAGTAGATACTTCCGAGGGTAGATGCTGGTTCGAGTGCTCCACTCACGGAGGTAGAAAATTCACAGGAATAGATGCTCTGAGGTGGGCAATTGAAGCAGAGGAGAAGGGTGCTGGTGATATCATGCTCACAAGTATGGACAGGGACGGGACAAAAGACGGATATGATATTGAGTTGACTCAAGGTGTCTGCGAGAGGGTCAACATACCTGTAATCGCTTCAGGAGGATGTGGAGATCCGACACATATACTTGAGGTATTTCAGAAGACCGAGACATCAGCAGCCCTTGCAGCAAGTATCTTCCATTATAATGAGTACTCCATTGCCGAGGTCAGAAGTTACTTGAAGGAGAATGGGATAGTTGTGAGGTAAGTCGGAAG
>JAXHTN010000236.1:0-3059 GCA_034190145.1 Halobacteriota archaeon
GGTGAGGCGATTATTGTAAGTGCGAGAAACGAAGGAGCGCGCATTTATAAATGAGGATGGATCAGCATTTCTTGACAGACACAAGGGTTGCGGATAGGATTATTTCATATGCAGAGATTACTTCTTCGGATACGGTTCTTGAGATCGGTGCGGGGAGGGGAAAACTTACCGAGAAGCTTGAGGAGAGGGCAGGAAAGGTATATGCGATCGAGAAAGACCGCACGCTCTGTGAGGTTCTTAGGGATAAATGTAGCTCGGTTGAGATAATATGCGGAGATGTCCTTCAGATGGATCTTCCCGAGTTTGATCTTGTTGTGGCAAATCTCCCGTATTCAATCTCATCTGAGATTACATTCAAACTCTTTGAACATACCTTCGAGATCGCGATACTTATGTATCAGTTGGAGTTTGCAGAGAGAATGGTTGCAAAACCGAATACTAGAGATTATAGTCGCCTATCCGTGCATACACAGTACTTTGCCGATGTAAGGATACTTGAAGTTGTGCCAAAGACAGCATTTCATCCGCAACCAAAGGTTAAATCCGCAGTAGTTGAGATCTTTCCAATAGAACCCCCATTTGAAGTTGATGACAGGGATTTCTTCTTTGATTTTGTCACCGCTGTATTTACACAGCGTAGAAAGAAGATGAAAAATGCTATCTTGAACACTCCACAGATATCAAAGATAAGGAATGTAAAAGATGTGGTCTCTTCGCTACCCAATGACTTATTGAAGGGGCGTCCTGAAGAATATACACCAGAGGAGCTTGCAGAGCTTTCTAATATGGTTTATGATATTCAGAGTTCGATTTACAGATAAATTTATATATTAAGTGTGTCCATAATTATAGTAAGAAATAAAAATAAAAGTTTAGCTTTCAGGTTAAAACGATAAAAAAAGTCTAAAGTTTGGGCGCTTTGGACGGGCGTGGTTAATAAGGTGAATAACGTGGTAAAAGATAAGTTAAACCAGCAGATAGATAATAAAGCAATCTTTGGGGTTTCTGCTATTGGTTCTCGTTTTGGGGTTTCTTTTTGTCCTGATAGGGGTATCATTGCATTTATAAATAATGAGTATCATAAAGAGGAACAGAGCAATTTAGTGGATCAACTCTCTTGTCTTGGATATTGTTCTCTAAATGATTCGAATAGCATTCTAGAAAAAGTCGATTTCGGAGTACAAAAATGAATCTGAATGACACCAAATCAAGTAATAACGAGTGCCGAATAAAAATAGGTGATTTTTGTTGCTCTTTGTGGTTCGAAGATCCGAACTTTTCAGCATCTGCAAGAGATCATTATAGGGGATTTCTATCAGAGAGCGATCCTGATATTATAATAGATGTTAATTTGGTACCTCATGATGATTCGATTCATATTCCAAATTCTATCCTTATATCAAAGACTGTCGATGGAAATGACTTTAATTATCATTCCGGGCTCTTAACTGGGACTTTAAATTTGGAAGATCGATATTGCCGAATCAATGTAAAAAAGGCCCTTTTATGTGGAACTTGTGTGAGGATATTTGAGCAATTTCTATTCCAAGTATACTACACTCTTTTAAAAGAAAAAGATCAGAAAAAAGCTAGAAGTAACTACATGATTCATGGGTGTGCAGTTTCAAAAGATGGATATGGTTATCTCTTTTCTGGCCCTTCAGAGAGCGGTAAATCGACTATAGCCAAATTATCTTCCGATTTAAATTTGGACATTTTAAATGACGAACTTGTAATACTTGACAGAAATGGTAGCGGTTATTCAATTGAAAGCTCGCCTTTCCGTGGAGATTTTACCGAGAATAAAAGTGGAGTTGTTCCGTTACGTGCGATATTCTTGATCAGGCATGGTAAGAAGAATTTGATAAGAAAAATCAGTGCAACGGAGTTTGTTACGAGGTTTGTAAGGGAAGTAATCTATTCGGATACCGTACTTTCAGTGAACAGCAAAGACACTCTCTCGGAGATGATGGATTTCAGTGCGGATCTTGCAAAAAATGTAGAATACTATGAGTTACAATTCTTGCCAGATACAAGTTTCTGGGAATCAATTGATGAATTGAATATGATACAGGAGGTTTGTGAATAGATGATGGTATCTTTAGAAAGTTATCCGCTCAGATCGGAGGAACTTGTGTGGAGAGTTATTGAGGATGAGATTGTCATTTTAACTTCAGATGGTCGTGAGATCCACACTCTCAACAAGGTTGGTGGCTCAATCTGGGAAATGGCAGACGGTACAATGAGCTTAGATGATATTGCAAGTAAAATATGCGATCTTTTTGATGTCAGTTTGGAGACAGCACGAGAAGATGTCATTGAATTTGCAAAAGAACTCTCTGATAAGAATATATTGAATATCAAGGATTCAAGATAGTTTGGTAGGAAAATGACGATTGAACATCACACAGGGTTAGGAAAAGAAGTGGCTGATGTATACATGAGGAAGAATATTCCTTATGCGGTTCAATTTGAACTGACAAGCAGGTGCAATCTGAAATGCAGGCACTGTTATATGGACATCGAAAAAGATTACAGTTCCGAATTATCGACAGAAGAGGTTTTTGGCATAATAGATCAACTTGTTGATATAGGAACCTTTTATCTGGGTTTCACCGGTGGAGAGATATTCACTCGAAAAGATCTCTTTGAAATTGCAGAATATGCAAAGAAAAAGGGTTTTTTCCTTACTTTCATGACAAATGGGACCTTAATTAAGTCCGAAATTATTGAAGAGATAGAAAAATTTAAACCAATAAAATTTGAGATCAGCCTTTACGGTGCGACACCCGAGACCCACGATTATATCACAAGAGTCAAAGGCTCTTTTGAGAGTACTATTGCTGCCATAGAGGACCTGGTTCGTCATGATATTACCGTCATAACAAAGACCTCCCTTATGAATCTAAATGTTCATGAATCAGAGGATATTAAAGCGTTGTGTGAGCATCTAGGAGTGATATGTAAGTTAACTCCGGGAATGACGCCACTTAGAGATGGGTCAATTGACACTTACAAGTATGATCTGACATTTGAGGATGTTAACTCGCACTTATCTG
>JAXHTN010000237.1:0-3057 GCA_034190145.1 Halobacteriota archaeon
CTGAGAAGGAGTATGAAGGGAGCGGAATAGGACTTTCTGTCTGTAAGAAGATCGTTGAGAGGCACGGAGGACGGATATGGCTTGAATCGGGGCCTGAGAGTGGGACGACATTTTATTTTACGACAGTCAAAACTAGTGAGGTAGTAATATGAGCAATAACGCAATCAGAAGACCAATCGATGTTCTGCTAGTGGAGGATAATCCAGGCGATATAAGGTTGACAGAAGAGGCATTCAAGGAAGGAATGATGCACATAAATCTGCACGTCGTAACCGACGGTATTGAAGCGACTAAGTTCTTAAAAAAGGAGGGTGAATATGCAGATGCACCTTCTCCGGATCTGGTCTTGCTCGATCTCAACATGCCAAGAAAGAACGGATGTGAGGTTCTTGAGGATATCAAAGCTGACGAGGATCTGAGAAGAATACCCATTGTGATTCTTACTACTTCAAGGGCTGAGGAGGACATAATCAAGTCTTATAATCTACATGCAAACTGTTTCATCACAAAACCGGTAGATATGGATCAGTTCGTTGAAGTGATCAAGTTCATCGAAGGATTCTGGTTCTCAGTTGTAAGATTACCTGGGGGTACTTAAATGACTGGACTTGGTAATTCAAATACCATCTTGCGTCCACTGAGGGAGAAAGAAGATGAATTTATCGATGATGAAAGTAACTTTAGGTCTTTAATTGAGAACTCTTCCGATGCGATAGTCATTATAGGGCGAAACGGAAAAGTGGTCTACCAAAGCCCGTCGTATGAGAAGATTTTGGGCCGTAAGAAGGAGGAACATATAGGTGATTATGCCCATAGGTACATTCATCCCATGGATCTTCCCCATATGTATAAACTATTTGGAAGATTGCTCCAATCTCATGAGACTTTTGAGAAGATCAAGTTACGTCTAAAGCATAATGATGGATCTTGGCACTGGATCCAGGCCACTGCAAAAAATCATCTGGATGATCCAAAGATTAACGGAATTGTTGTAAATTTTAGGGATATTTCAGATCAAAAAGAGATTGAAGAGAAGCTAAAGGACACCATAAAAAAATATTCAACCATCATTGACGGAATAAGGGAAGGCATAATCATTCTAAAAGATATGAAGGTCGAATTTACAAGTAAGATGGTTACTCGTATCACAGGTTACTCATCTGAAGAAATTAAGACAATTGATCTTATGAGGGTAATCCCCCAAGAAGGCTACAAAGATGTGATCGAAATATTCCGACGTATGGCAGAAGGGGAAGAGATACAACCTCAAGAATTGGAGATTTTACACAAAGACGGTCACATGCTAAACTTGGAACTGTGTAGCATTAAGGCCAAAAATAAAGGTGAAACCATTGATATAATCTTTTTAAGAGATATTTCTCTTGAAAAAGAGAGGGAAAAAGCACTAAATGAGAGCAAAGAAAAGTACTCAACTCTTGTGAATATGAGTCCTGACGGAGTCGTTTTCACCCAAAAAGGTAGAATAGTCTATGCAAACCCTGCCTTTTGTGATATATTCGACCTTGATATCTCTGAAGTTATCGGGATTGATATGATCAAAGGGTTAAAAACAGATTATAAAGATTTTCTTAGCATAATGTCGGAAGATGATAGGCTTATAATCCTTAATAGTATCTCAGATTCGATAGAAGGGAAATTAATTCCTACTTCTTACCGCATGCCGTTCAAGAAGCTGTCAGGAGAAGTTGTATGGACAGAGATACATCTTAATTCTGTTGAATATAATGGTGAAATAGCAGAGATCGCACTTGTTCGTGAGATCACCGAACAAAAAGAAGCAGAAGACATGGTTTGTAGGTCCAAGGATATAATTGAAGAGATCTTCAATAGCATAAGCGACTCTGTATGTATCATCGATCCTAATGATTACAAGATATTGAAGGTGAACAGAACTTTTCTTGATGAACTGGGTATTTCCGAAGGGGAAGTTATCGGAAGAACTTGTTTTGATGTGACAAACAACTCATCTCAACCGTGTAAAGGGATAGACCACATCTGCCCATTAAAAGAGACTGTGATTAGTAAAAAACCTTCGAAGACTGAGCATACACACAACAGGGAAGATGAAAGTGAGATTTTCATCGAGATTACAACATCTCCAGTCAGAGATGAGAATGGTGATGTGTATCAGATAATCTATATTTCAAGAGATATAACCGAGAGAAAACTGATGGAACGAGAACTCAGGGAGAATGAGAATAAGTATGCCACCATCGTGGAGGGTGCAAACGATGGTATCGTTATCATATCAAAGGATAGAAAGATTGTATTTGCAAATCAGAAAATTTCAAGCTTATTAGGGTACACGGTTGAAGAGACACTTGAATTGGATCTACTGAAATTGATCTGTCCCAGCTCATTAAAAGAAGCTGTAAAACTATTTAAAAGTAGAATAGCTGGGGAAGATGTAGCCTCTACCTATGCCGTTGAAGTATTTCACAAGGAGGGTAACCCTATCCCCCTCGAGATGAGTATAGCAAAAATTGAGTACAGAGGTGAACCGGCAGACATCATTTTTGCAAGAGACATTACCGAGAGAAAACTCGGTGAACAGAGGTTAAAAGAGATCAGAGGAAGTTATCACTCGTTAATTGAGAGTTCTCCTGACTTAATTGTCCAGTTCGATATGAAAGGAAAGATCCTTCTTGCCAATACAAACATGCTCAGATTCTTAGGTTTACTTCTGGATGAGGTGATCAACGAAGATATAAGAGATGTCCTACCAGAAAAGTTATCGAGTTTATTACTCGAAGCATTGAAAGATGATGTCCAGGATGAAAAAGTTAGATCTCATGAATTGTCTATATGTGGCAGAGATCTTCAAATTTTGATAGTAAAAATTGATTTACCGGACCAAGAGAAGTCATTTCAGATGATCGCTTCCGATATCACAGATCGCAAGAAGAGTGAAGTTAAGCTCAATGGAGCAATGATTGATCTGGAACGCAGTAACAAAGAACTGGAACAGTTCGCTTACGTTGCTTCTCACGACCTCCAGGAACCTCTGCGTATGGTATCAAGTTATCTTACTCTTCT
>JAXHTN010000238.1:0-3038 GCA_034190145.1 Halobacteriota archaeon
ACTTGATACCAGAGGAACTTAAAGAACTTGTAGAGACAGAATAAAAGATTTTTTATTATTCCCAAACTGAGGTGAGGCCAGGGTAAATAAAGGTGCCTTGGTCTTACCTTTCCCAATTTTTATAGTACCAAGCGACTTCTTCATGAAGATTTATAGGATTGAAAGGTATAAGGTTAAAGATGATTGACCTAAAGATAGGTTTGGTTGAATAGGGAAATATTTTAACTCCAAGAATATGAATTACACAGAAAAGATAAAGAATGATAAGCTATTTGTCGTGTTTGCTGCACTAGGTTTTGTCCTAATAGCTTTCATACTTATCACCCTTGGGAATATGGTCTTTACCCAGCTTACAACAGATTATGCGGGTTTTATCAAAACTCTCAAGGATGATTCGGTCTGGAGATCGATCGGTCTAACCCTTTACACTTCATTTCTTGCCACAATTATAGCATTCTTCTTCGGTGTTCCACTTGCTTATGTGCTTGCTAGAAGGGACTTTCCAGGAAAGGGACTCGTCGAGAGTATCATCGACGTTCCGGTTATTGTTCCGCACACAGTTGCAGGTATAGCCCTTCTCACCGTATTCGGAAGGCACGGTCTCATCGGAAGTATGACTTCGATGAGATTTGTGGATGCAATTCCAGGAATAGTTGTTGCGATGCTCTTTGTCTCACTACCATTTCTTATAAACTCTGCACGCGAGGGATTTCAGAGCGTCGATCCCAAGCTTGAAAATATTGCAAGAACCCTTGGTGCATCAAGATGGGGTGCATTTTATAGAGTCTCGCTTCCACTCGCATCAAGGCACCTGCTTGTCGGTTCCATAATGGGCTGGGCAAGGGGTATAAGCGAGTTCGGAGCTGTCGTCATCATCGCATATTATCCTATGATAACACCGACATTGATATATGAGAGGTTCCTCTCTATGGGCCTAAAATCTTCAAGGCCTGTTGCAGTTCTTTTGATATTGGTCTGTCTCACGATATTTGTGGCACTCAGGATGATTTCAAGAAACTGGAGGCAATATGATAGAGATTGAGGGCCTCAGTAGGAACTGGAAGCAGTTCTCACTTGAGGATATAAACCTCAAGATCGAAAAAGGTGAGTACTTTATCATCCTTGGACCCACAGGTGCCGGAAAGACCCTACTTCTCGAACTGATTGCTGGTTTTTACATGCCAAAGAAGGGAAGGATACTCATAAACGGTGAGGATGTAACGTCTATTCCACCTGAGGGGCGTAGACTGGGTTTTGTATATCAAGACTACTCGCTATTCCCTCATATGAGTGTAAAGAAGAATATCGAGTTCGGACTGAGGGTCAAGAGGCTTGCAAAAGATGAGATAGAGAAGCAATCGGATGAGATGATGGAACTTCTTGGGATTACGCACCTGAAAGACCGATATCCTGGGACGCTCTCCGGTGGTGAACAACAGAAGACGGCGATTGCAAGAGCACTAATTCTAAGGCCTGATATCCTGCTTCTTGATGAACCTTTGAGTGCACTCGATGCAAGAACAAAAGTTATCATGCAGGAGGAGCTCAGAAATATTCATAAAAATACGGATATCACGATCGTTCACGTGACACATGATCAGACTGAGGCGATGATGCTTGCAGAAAAGATAGGGGTTATGATGAACGGAAGGATAAGACAGACAGGTACGGTAAGTGAGATATTCAATCATCCTATAAACAAAGATGTTGCTGACTTTGTGGGTGTCGAAAACGTCCTCGAGGGAGTTGTGAAAGGAGATGAAAACGGCGTTAAAATCATAGATGCGGGTTTCCTTGAGGTCTGCTGTGTCTCCGAAGTTTCAGGAAGAGTCAATGCCTTCATAAGGCCTGAAGATATTATAATCTCGAAAGAGACAAAAAAGACCAGTGCAAGGAACAACGTTTTAAGCACCGTCTCAAAGATCCTTAATCTCGGAGCCATCTCGAGAATAGAGCTTGATTGTGGTCTTGTCGCATTTACTACCAAGCAGTCTGTTGAAGATCTTCAGATTACCCCAGGCGATGAGGTCTATGCATCTTTCAAGGCGACAGCCGTGCATGTAGTAGAAGACTTGAACAAACCGTAAATCGGTATGAAAAGTAAAATGGCAATAACATCAAACCAAAATCATCTATGAATCTAACTCGGCCGGGTTCTTTAGATCAAGCGAGCCCAGAATTGTAACATCTTTTACATATAAAGCTCTACTCGAAGCAATCCCCAGATCCCATTTCTTAGTACTGGATGGCCAAAAAACAACATAAGTGTCTTCATCGTCTTGTTTTTGATATATCTGTACAACATGCCCCTCAATTCTTACAACATCTCCAACTTGAGCCCTTTCAGAGATGATTCTCACATCATCTTCAGAAAAGACCAAATGGCTGTTAATTATATGGCCAGTGACATATTCACGCGGTAGCGGTGCAAGATCCTCAGAAGTTTCATAGGAATATCTGACTGTTCGTCCCCTCCTGTCAAAGTAGAGGGAGTTTAAATGATCCGGCTCCATTAATTCCCCCCAAACGATGGTCATATCAAGAGGACTTAGTTTATCTTCGGGATATCTTACAAAAGTCTCCTTTCCCACAACAAGCCCTGTTATGACACAATACTCATCAGAAATCATCCTGAATTCCTCACCTTCGATTTCTCTTTCAAATTCCCGTGACTTTAATAAGAAAGTCTCTTCGAATCCAGACTTACTTTTAAGATCGTTTGAGTAAACAGATGATATGATGAAGATTGATCCGATTATAATAATAATTAGAAGCGCTACCGTCAAAAGATTGCGAAAATCAATACCAAAGAAACGAGCAGGAGTCTCCTCTGTCAGATCCAGATATCCATCAATTGTAGGTTTTGGATAGTTATTTGCAGTATTTTTATCCGGATAGTCCTTATTTTCCCCTGACACGTGAAAAGATATCTTTTGGACACCGGTATAAATCTTGTGTACATAAAAAGATCTTATTTAATAAAAATTAATTGTAAGTGATAATCTATTTTCTAAATTTGGTAATGAAATCATATTTTT
>JAXHTN010000239.1:0-3029 GCA_034190145.1 Halobacteriota archaeon
GTTCTGAAACGTGCAGGAGATATTCAGAGTTACAGAAACAAGATCGATGGCAGGAAGAGTAAGGATTTCTACTCATACAATGAGTTTTAATGTGATAAGGATCAATACCAGGTGAGAGGACATGATATTCGTCGATTTCTTCTACACACTCAAGGATCATGGTGTACCCATAACGACACAGTACATACTTGAGTTTCAGGAGGCGATGGATAAAGGTCTTGCCGAGGATATGAACGACCTCTATAACCTTCTAAGACTAATCTGTGTCAAGCGGATCGAGCATATGGACGGGTTCGAATGCGCTTTCTCTAAATATTTCTTTGGAATAGAGATGCCTCAAGCAGGACAACATACTGATCTTTTTTCATTACTTGAGAGTAAACCCTTCAAAGATTGGCTCAACAAACAGATAAAGGACGGGAAGCTCGATTATTCAGATGTAAGGTGGAGGATACCACCAAACGAACTCTTCAAGAAATTTCTCAAGACACTTGCCGAGCAGAATGAAGAACACCACGGCGGGAGTAAGTGGGTCGGTACAGCCGGAACGTCTCCCTACGGCCACTCTGGAAAGAGTAGTGGCGGGCTAAGAGTGATGGGTCCGTCAACAAAAAAATCTGCACTCAAGACGATTGGGGAGAGAAGGTATCTCGACTATGCCGACACAGCGAAGATTAGAGCCGAGAATTTGAGGCAGGCCCTTGAAACCTTCAAGAATATGGTTCCGGCAGGCCCGAAAACTGATCTTGACCTCGATGAGACGGTCCACAGAACAGCAAAGAACGCGGGAGAGATCGATTTAATATTCAAGTCCGAGCTTAGAGACAAGATAAAGGTGGCACTAATTCTTGACAATGGAGGGTACTCGATGGACCCTCATGCGGCCCTTGTAAGCCTGGTCTTCTCAAAGATAAAGGATCGTTTCAAAGATATCAAGACTTACTACTTCAGAAACTGCATTTACGGCAATATTTTTACTGATCCGGGCAGACTCAAGAAGATACCGACTGAAAAGTTACTTTTACAGGATCAGGATACGAGAGTCCTCATAATAGGTGATGCATCGATGGCTCATGACGAGCTCTTGGATCCTGAGGGTGCAATCGAATATGGTGTCAATGATGAAGAGCCGGGGAAGGTATGGCTCCAGAGGATAAACGATCGTTTCAAGTACAGCGTCTGGCTCAACCCGATAACAAAGAGTTATTGGCCCGAAGCATATGGATGTGACACAATTAGCGAGATCGGTAAGATATTTCATATGGAAGACCTTACTCTGAGCGGAATAAAGAATGCCGTGGATTATATTAACCGGCAGAAAGGGTGAGGGATACACCATCAAACACTGTGTCGCAAAGATGGTAAAGTACTGTGGAGTAACTGAAAGTGTTTGACAATATGCTATACCTGCTAATTCTAATTGCGTTTGGTTACTTAGTCAACCAGAACATGGATGCAGAAAGGTTGAAGGCAGGTATAAAGCTCTTCTTGATCTACCTTGGAATTCCTGGGATTGTACTCTATAGTCTTGTCAGTTTCGATGCCACCGTAGCGGAATTTACTGTGATTTCAATTGCAGTTGCCATCTCATTTTTTATTTATATGCTTCTTTCGTGGATCGGAAACGAGATCTTCAGCAAAGAGGATAAAGGTATCTACGTTTTGCTGATATCATTTCCGAACTCCGGTTTTCTCGGCCTTCCTATCTGTTATGTCTTATTTGGAGAATCAGGTTTATATTTTGCTTCAATTTACATATTGATCTGCACACTGATACATTACACAATCGGACTCTTCTTTTCACTTCAGAGTGAATTTAAGGATATTAAATTTGCTATTAAAGGTGTTGGGAGATTCCCCATTGTTTATTCTATGAGCATAATACTTGTTCTCTTTCTTCTTGACCTTAAGTTGCCAAGTGCGGTTTTGGGTTGGTTGTATTACTTGGGCGAACTGACCACTTTTCTTGCCGTATTTTTCATAGGTGCATCACTGGAGTTATTTGGGAATGATCCGGTGAGATCGATTGCAAAAGAGTCTGCATATGTTGGCACTTTCAGGTTTCTAATATCCCCCGCGATAATGTTTCTCTTGTGTGTTTATTTTGGGATTAAGCCTGATATCTTGGTCTTGGAGGCAAGTATGCCACCTGCAATATCAAATACTGTTCTTGCCGCTCATTATTCGATGAATAAAGGGCTGAGCGCAAACATAACAACCGTTCTTACAGTCATATTCATAATCGCATTCTCTCTTATTTCGCTTGTGATCTGATGAAAGTAGTCTTCATCAATTCAATTCACGAGGGGAAAGGTCTTTACCGATAGATAACAATATTATATTAACAAAAAAGAGCAGTGAAGAGATTGACCTTTTAAAACACTCTTCACTGGTTCCACTTAGAGGTGATGTGTTTTATGTCAGATAAAAAGATGATGACAGTCTGCCCTGTCTGTGGCAGTTCCGATCTCTATTACGAGGCGGGGGGATCTATCGGTAAGGTTTACCATTGCAAGGATTGCGGCTACGTCGGGGCTCTTGTAGTAGAGGCAAATGAGAAGATGGTGGACGCGCTTAAGGAGTCTGATCCAAGCAAGGAAGACGAATGATCAACTTTGCATATATATGGTCCTGATAGGAAAAGGTATATCAATTCCTTCCTCCTCGAACCTATTCTTTATCTTGCAGTTAATATGGTCTATTACCTCCATCTTCCTCCTCACATTACCGATCCAAGATATTAAGACGAAGTTGAGTGAAGAATCCCCAAAATCCACAAAGAAGACGTCAGGTTGTGGGTCGTTCAAAACTTCAGGTGCCTCTTCTGCTATCTCAAGAAGTATCTTCTTAACAAGTTCTATATCCGTCCCATAAGCAACGCCTATCGGAACTCTTATCTTGAGCTTGACATCTGGCATTGAGATGTTTGTTATCTTCATGTTTGATACATCCGAATTTGGCATTGTGATCATCGCGTGATCTATTACGTCGTATAGCCTGGTACTCCGAAGTCCGATATCTCTTACCTC
>JAXHTN010000024.1:0-14122 GCA_034190145.1 Halobacteriota archaeon
ATGAATAGCCATTGAATGTGCGGTGGATTATTTACCGGACTCATTAACAATCAACCCATCCCTCAACCGAATTATCCTATCTGCCTTTTCGCCAATTTCAGGGTCGTGAGTCACCATTACAATTGTCTGGCCTTGCTTTTCATTCATCTCTCTAAGAAGATCCATTAATTCAAAAGAGGTTTTGGTATCAACGTTTCCTGTTGGTTCATCTGCCAAAAGTAGAGAGGGGTTATTAGAAAGTGCCCTGGCAATTCCCACCCTCTGCTGTTCTCCCCCTGATAAAAGCCTTGCTTTGGTGTCCGTCTTATCTTCAAGGCCCACATCTTGAAGCATCTTCTTTGATCTTTTTATGGCTTCTCCATCGGGGGCACCTGCCATCTTCATCGGAAGCATAATATTTTCTAGTGCGGTTAAATCCCTAAGTAGATTATAAGCCTGGAAGATGAACCCTATCTCCTTTAATCTCATGTCAGATCTCTGATTTTCATTTAAGTTTGATATATCCTCACCTTTCAGTAATATCTGACCGGAGGTTGGGGAATCAAGCATTCCAATTGAATTTAGTAACGTTGATTTTCCGGATCCGGAAGGGCCCATTATTGTTATGAACTCCCCCTCTTTAATTTTAAGGTTGATGCCCTTTAGAACGTTTATAAGTAATTCCTCGATCTGAAAATCCTTCACAAGATCTTTTGCGACGATTATATATCCGTTATCATCATCTTCTTTCATTTTTCTATCCCCCTGGTCGCGTTGATTATGTTTATCCTGCTTGCCTTAACAGCCGGATAGGTCCCGGCGATGACGCACATAATAAAAGTTACAAGGGAGGATGTTACTGCTACTTTTATGCTATACACAGCGCTGAAATATCCGTAAATGGGATCATACGTCGGGTTCAGAATTAAATACTGAATAATGGCGTAGCCGAAAATATTTCCAAAAATAACGCCGAATATCCCTATCGCAATGGCTTCTCCCAAAAAAACATAAAAGATAAAAGAGTCCCTCCCCCCTATTGATTTCAGTATACCTATTTCCTGGATTCTATTAATTACTGTTATGTAGAGCATGACCACTATGGATATCGAGGAAGCAAAGAGGGTAATCCCCCCTATGAGAAGATTCATGGCGTAATACTGGTCTATCATCGCTCTAACGAACTCCACTTTGTCTATCCAGGTCTTAACCTCACCATAGACGTTCTGCTGTATAACCGAGTATTTCATATCTTCAACTTCGTTGGGATCGGTTATTCTGATCGCTATCTCTGATGCCTGGTCTTCGAGATTAAAGATGTCTCTCGCCTCTTTGAGATTTAGGATCACCATTCCACCATCTATAGGTTCCATGTCAGTGTGGATGAGGCCTTTGATCCTGTACTCCCCTTCAGCACCGTTTTTAAAGATAACATTGACCCTCCCTCCCACTCCAACATCCAATTTTTCTGCTAACTTGTCTCCTATAATTATCTCATTTCTATCATTGTCCGTAATGTAACTGCCATCTACCAGTTTACTTGAAATAATGGTAACGCTATCTTCTTTTGAGGGTGTCAAAAAGAGTATATTACACCTTTCCTCCTCATTTTTTCTGATTATGATTCCTTGAGACGTAACTCTTGGAGATGATCCCTTAACTTTATGTAGCGAATCGAGCTTGTTTTCTATACTTCTTACGTGAGAGACATAGTCTTCATCTTCTTTGGGCTCGATGATTAGATGGCCCGTCATTATGTTTATCGTTCTATCTACCATCTCGTCTCTCCACCACTCCATGGTTCCCATCATGAACATGAACGTGGATGAGCCAACAGATATCGCAATAATGAGTATGGCAAAAATTTTCCAGTTATTCTTTAAATCTTTGAGTATCAAAAACAATTCCGCTCTCATTGATCTTTTCCCCCTTTATAAACTACTCATTGCCTCGATTATATTCAGTCTGGAAGCTTTTAAGGCCGGATAAATTCCTGCGATTATACAAGTACCCATCGTTACAATTGTAGAAGAGATACCGGCTGCTAGATCATAAGTGGGTTTTATGAAACCGTAATTGGGATCATATATCGGATTGATCTCAAAATATTTGCACAACAAAAATCCAAAGACATTACCAAAGAACGCCCCTAGTATCCCAATAACTATTGCCTCCCCCAAAAAAACATAGAGTATAAGTGAGTTTCTTGCCCCCATTGCTTTTATTACACCTATTTCGTGAGATCTGTTTATGATGGTTATATACATCATCACTACGATTGCCACCGAAGCTGCAAATAGAGTGATTCCTCCAAATAGGCTCGTCTGGTATTCTGAGAGCTCCACTAGTGCCAACATGAAGGCTAACTTATCTTTCCAGGTCTTTACCTCACCGTGTGGGTTCTGCTGCATAACAAGATATTTCAATTCATCTACTTTTTCAAAATCAGTTGTCTTGATGGCTATTTCATTTGCCTGATCGTCCAGACCAAATACGTCTTTTAATTCATGTAGACTTACTGTCACCATCAGACTATCAATCTCATCGAGATCTGAATGAATGATGCCACTAATCAGGTAGTCTCTTCTTTCACCATTTCTGTAGGTGATTGTCACTTTGTTGCCCACACCAGAATCAATTTTATCGGCCAGTTTATTTCCGATAACTATGCTTTCCTTATCCTTATCAGATATGAAAGTACCATCACTAATCTTTGAGGAAAGTATGGTTACTGTGTCCTCTTTTGAGGGTGTGATGGCATGGACTGTACATGTTTCTGACTTGTCTTCCCTATTTATAACGGCCTCTGTATCGATTCTGGGTGATACACCGGTTAGGCCGGGAATTAAAAGGAGCTCTCTTTCTACCGTGCTGACGCCGTCTATATATTTTTTACCTTCATGAGGTTCAATAATAATGTGGCCAACATTTGTGTTCACTGTCCTATCCAATGATTTATCAGAAAAATCACTCATTGCAGCCATATAAAAAACGTATTGTGTTGATCCAATAGATATAGCAATGACAAGTAGTGCAATCGTCCTTCTATGGGTGTCCAGATCTTTAGATATCAAGAAATAAACAGTCTTTAGAAAACTCTTCAAATTCTTAAGATCACTTGTGTCTGTTTTGCTTTTTAAATCTCGCATGGCCAATTTTCCTAAAACCGGTCTTTACTTTTTGACCTTTTTTCGGTAATAAATTAAGGCAATAACTATGAGTAGGATAAGTGCAACTACACCTCCATACGAGGGATCGGTAGAGTAGACAACAAGCTGTGCCCCTCTTATTTCTTCGTGATTGCCAATGTCATCAGCGTATTCGATTGTTATGTTGTAGTCGTATAACCCGTTACTATCGGTTTTAAACATAAATATCGCCGGAGCATTTTCGCCTGGCTCAATCTTTCCTATCACCGCTTCTGTGCCACCCTCAAATGGAAGGTCGACCTTTACACGCACAGATTTCGCCTCAGCATTTCCAATATTTTCGATACGTATTGTGAGCACGGCAAAATCGCCATCATTAATCCTTGTAGGATCAGTTGATATGGATGCTATTGACATCTCGGCGATCCCCTTTATGCTAACGGTTTCGGCTTGGGTTTTGAACCCTCCCGGACCCGTGTAACTTACCACTATCGGAATAGAGTATAGGCCCAAAGAGGAGCTTTCACCTGAAGTGAAGTAGAATGTTAGATCTCTTTTCTCATTTGGTAAGAGTTCATCTAAGTAGAGGTTGTTTGGACCTTTTGTAGGCGGTGATGCCCCACTAACGTTAACATTTATACCACTTGCTTTACTTCCTCCTTTATTCGTTATGCTCAAAGTGATACTGAAGTCACTACCGGATTCAATATATCTTGGAACGATCTTGGCCACTTCCAGAGAAGGCTCTTTTATACCTGAAACCTTCGCCCCTATCATAAGTGATGATTCTTGCAGGCTTCCATCTACACCACTGAACCACTTCAGTCTTAAAGGAATACTGTAAACATTCTCCTGGGTTCCTGCTTTAACGTGGACATCATAAGAGATTGAAAACGTATTTTCACTCACATCTCCAACCAGTATCTTTGATGGCCCAACCGGGTCTATAGGGGATGTATCAGAGGGGTCAAGCTCTACCTCCATCTTCTTTGCATCGATAGCACCATAGCTTCTGATCTCCATCCTCAGGGTCTTTTCTTCCCCTATTCCTATCTCATCAAAAGAAGTGTCTGATATGAATAACTCTTGAGAGCTTGAAACCTTCACAGGGATCGGATATCTGACGTCCTCTCCCGAATCAAGATCTATTCGCACTTCTGGGGTGAAGACGCCCTCTTGGGGTGGGGCTCTAAATACGAAAGTGATATCCATTTCCTGTTGCGGAGCAAGTGAACCTATATCTTTATAGTCTCCTGCAATTGTGTCGAATCTGGATCCAAAAAGAAATGCCTTATTGATGCTTGCTGTCTGATTTCCAGAGTTTACCATTGTCACTTTTAATGTGCCAATGCCATTTGGGGTCAAAACCTCGGGCGAGATTGTATATCCTGCCACATGGACGGCCGGAGTTCCTTGAGATATACACACCTGGGCCGTAATTATTGGAATTAAGAGCGATACCAACATTAAAATAATTGTTTTTTTCAACAATTTATTCCTTTCAGTTTTATAAGGTTTGATAATTGGTTTTGACATAATATAGTCTTACTCTAAAAAGTTGAAGTAATTTGTGCTTGACATGTAAGGTACTTTTATATCTATTTAATACATATTTCAAAATATGAGAAAAATGATATTAGAATTGATACCTAATGCAAAATTGATACGATCTCAAATGGATAATCTTTTTAAAAAAATCGACTACATGGAAGCCCTAGATGTACTTCGCCTTGATTTTGAACAGGGAGTAAAGTTGGTTATTGTGTTATATAAGGTAAAAGAAGGTTTCTCTTTAGAGGATATTGATCTACCAGAAGGAGTTGAGATACTTAACGTATTGAAGATGGAGGAAGACAAATACACCTGTCTTGTAAAGGTAAATGTCCCCAAACAATTAATGCCACTTTTAGAAAAATTCTCCCTGGATCTTATCTGGACCGCTCCTATGGTGGTTACTGAGAATAAACTGGTATATAGTGCAGTGGGTGACACAGATAATCTGAAAAAATTTTTTGAAGCTACAAAGCTCATGGGAACAGTTCAGAATGTCACTTACCAAAAAGCGATATACGAGCCTAAAGATCTTTTATCCTGTCTTACTGATAAGCAAAAAGAGATTGTAACCGAGGCTAAAAAGAGCGGTTATTATGAATATCCCAAGAAGACGAATGGAAACCAACTATCCAAAAAATTAGGAATTAGCAAAGCCGCCACGATCGAACATTTGAGGAAAGCTGAGGGGCGGATTATGGCTAATATTCTGGCAGGATATTGAAACATATGCACAGGCTGAGCAATAGCGATCATAAAGGCTAGTAACAATATTTCCGATGAGGCAAATCAAATTCTAAACATAAAACCTATCTCAAAACCCTCAATATCATCTCATGCATCTCAGGCTCCATTGCTCCCACTATATAAAGATTTGAGATGCCCACATCTTCATTTATCTCTCTTCCCTTATTATCGGTGAGGATACCTCCGGCCTCTTTTAATACGAGCATTGAGGCCATGATGTCATATCCGTTGATCAGCTTTCTGACATCAACAAGTCCATCTGTGACACCTTCGGCAACAAGACACATCTCCATTGCAATACTTCCAAGAGTCCTTGCAATGACCTTCTTCCCAAGTTCAATAACACCCTGCGAGACCTCTGGTACACCGTAGGTGTATATTGAGATCACAGGCCTCTTAGCCGGGTTCTTCTTGGGAATAATCTTCTCCCCATCAAGATATGCGCCTCCTCCTTTTATTGCATGATACGTCTTTCCTGTGAATGTTCTTACAACGCCCGCCTCGATATCATCAAATTTTACGTCATTTATCTTCGATGAGTACGCAAGAGAGGTGCAGAAGAATGGTATACCTGATATCGCATTCGTTGATCCGTCCACCGGATCGAATACTAGTGTGCATATGGGCTCTCCATCTGTAGGGACTATTCTCTCGCCAAGCTCTTCGGATACTATTCTTGCACAGATACCTCTTTCAGATAGCACTGCTTCGAGAGATTCTTCGGCAACAAGATCGACTCTGCGCGTTATTCCTGTTGGCCTATGCTTGATAACCTCTGCATAGTCTTGAGTGGATAAGCAATCCGCAACACTTTCCATAACACTCTCTGCGATCTCAAGTAGCGCCTCAATCATATTTTTATTATCTGTCATAATCATGCCCTCCAAAAATTCAGTCAACTCTTCTCATATCTTCTAAAACTCTTAACTAATCCTTCAACGACAGTCACATCGGATGCAAAATGAAGGTGATTATAGGATGCAAATGTGCTATTTTGTACAATTCCATCATGCTTACCATCTATTCCTTCGCCCCTGATGACCTCATATCCATAGCTAAGATCTCGAGGTACATCTTCCACCGTTGTATAATGGAACTCATGACCTTTCAAGGTTCTGCCGCCTTCGCCTATTATGGTATCTCTCACGGTCTTATTGATTGTGAAGCTTATGTGTCTCTTCGTCATCTTTATTGATACGGGTAGAAAACCTACCATCTTGTCATCTTGAAAGTTTTTTGAGAGATATACAAGGCCGCCACACTCTGCATAGATCGGCATCTCATCACCTGCCTTTTTATTTATCTCTTCCATGATACCCCTATTCTTCGCTAGTTCCCCTGAAAAGACCTCAGGATATCCACCCCCTAGGTACAGGCCGTCGAGATCTTCAGGTAGTCTCTTATCGCTCAATGGGCTGAAGAACTTCAAATTACATCCATGTAACCTCATAAGATCTAAAGAGTCTTCATAGTAGAAGTTAAAAGCCTTATCGTAAGCTATTCCAACATTTAATCCTTCTTCATTCTTCTTTTTAAAAATATTTTCTTCTACCTCCGCAAGCACCTCTGCAGAGTATGCTATCTCGATCAAACGGTCAAGATCAATATTCTCTTCCACAACATCGCCAAGTCCTTCAAGAGTACCTGGCATATCAGGATCCTCATGTGGGAGAAATAATCCGAGATGCCTATGGGATATCTTCATTCGATCATCAGAAGGAACGGCTCCGAGGACCTCTACTCCAAGGGTCTCCACAGCTCGAGTGGCTTTATCTTCGTGTGACACATTTCTGATGTTGTTTAATATTACACCACAGATATTTATATCTGGATCAAAATTCTTGAATCCGAGAACGATAGCAGCCGCACTTTTTGTGATGCTCTTTGCATTAATTAGAAGAATCACTGGGGTTTTGAGAATCTTTGCTATGTGACCGGTACTTCCCACTTCGTCCTCAACGGATATACCCTCGTAGAGTCCGCGAACCCCTTCGATCACCGAGATGTCAGAAGCATTTCTTGAGAACACCTCAAGTATGGTCTCTTCGTCCATCAAAAAACTGTCAAGATTTCTTGAGGCAGTATCTGTGGCACTTGAGTGGTACCCTGTATCAATGTAATCAGGACCAACTTTAAAGGGTTGCACATTATAACCCCTCTTTGTCATTGCATACATGATTCCGGTTGATATCGTGGTCTTTCCGACCGCACTACCGGACCCTGCAAGCAAGATTCTCGGAATATTCATAAGAGATTCTCAAAGGTCTAACTTTTCAGTTTCTGATCGACCGAGTTTAACTTCTGCTCCATTGATGCATTCTTGTCTCGTCTATCATCTATCTTTATCGTTGTCACCACTCTGCTTATATCATCAGAAAATACTGAATCGTGCATCTTTTTTATAACCTCAAGAATCCTATTTAGGTCACCTTCAATGATAGTACCCATAGGAGTCAGTTGATACTTGATGTCCTCTGCCTCTGAAAGAACCCTCAAGACCCCTGCTACATAGCTACTTAGCGATGACGACCCTGTACCGATCGGTATAATACTCACTTCTACTATTGCCATAATTTATTCACCTGTATGCTATTCCTTTCAGCTCTTCTACATAATGCTGAGCGGAAACTGCTGCCTCTGCACCTTCACCGCATGCGTTTACCACCTGACGAAGATCCTTTCTTACGACGTCTCCACATGCATAAATTCCATCGACAGAGGTCTTCATACTTCGATCGGTGACTATGTAACCGCTATCAAGTTCAGCAATACCTTCAAGGAATTCGGTTCTTGGCGTGATCCCAACCATCACAAATAGGCCTTCGATGGCAAGATCAGACACCTCCTCAGTCTTCACATTCTTGAGCTTTACACCCTCGATCATATCACTACCCAAAACTTCTGTGACGATGCTGTCCCAGACAAGCTTTATCTTCTCGTTTCCAAAGGCCCGTGTCTGTAGTATCTTATCAGCCCTTAACCTATCACGCCTGTGGATGATACTGACGCTCTTTGCAAATTTTGATAGAAACAGTGCATCACTTACTGCTGTATTACCCCCACCAACTACGGCCAGATCCTTATCCCGAAATAGTGGACCGTCACAGGTAGCACAGTACGATACGCCGCGGTTCATAAACTCAGACTCACCTTTTACACCGAGGTTACGATGAGATGTCCCTGAAGAGACTATAAGCGATAACCCAAAATACTCATTCCCATCATCAGTTACTACCTTGAACCTGCCTCCTTCTTTTGGGACTTCTATCTCTTTTACCATCCCCGACTGGATACTTGATCCGTACTTTTTGGCCTGCTCACTCATATTAACCACGAGTTCCATTCCCGAGATGCCCTCAGGAAAACCCGGATAATTCTCTATGATATCCGTTTTTGTCGCCTGGGAATCATAGACCTCCCCCAAGATCAATGTTGACATCTCAGCCCTACTGGTGTATAAACCTGCCGTAAGACCAGCAGGTCCAGCCCCTATTATGATTATATCATACGTCTCCTCTGTCACCAAATAACCCCCTTGATCTCTCAATTATTTCTTCCGCACCACATATAATCCCTTTTATAATCTCCTCGACAGACAATATCTCTGAGATCATACCCGCCGATTGACCGCACCACAACGATCCTTCAACAAGATCGCCTCTCAAAATTCCAGCTTTAGCACGCTCTATCTCGGTGAGCATCTCCTTTGATCTCCCCTTCTCATCCAATCCTTCAAACCTTTCTGCGAAATCGTTACTTATCACCCTCGATGGAAATATACCCCTCCCAATGACGATAGTATCACTGCTCGATGCCCGAAGGATTGCCCTTTTGAACTCTTCGTCTGCAATACATTCTTCTGTTGCGATAAACCTGGTCCCGATCTGAACACCCTCGGCACCGAGAAGAAGAGCTGCGGCAAATCCTCTCGCATCAGAGATTCCTCCGGCAGCAACGACTGGTATTTCTAGTAAATCCGCAACTTGGGGAACGAGTGTCATCGTGGTTATCTCATCTGATCCCGGATGTCCGCCTGCCTCAATACCCTGTGCAACAACAGCATCAACACCAGCCTCTTCAGCCCTATTCGCATGCTTGAGACTAGTTACGACCTGGATGACCGTGACGCCTTCCTTTTGTAATCTCTTTGTATACTTCCGGGGATCGCCGACAGAAGCAGTAACAACCTCGATACCCTCATTTATAACCGTATCCACTACCCTCTTTGCACCGGGGCTAAGTATAGGAATATTCACCCCAAAAGGGCTCTTTGTCATCTCTTTTGCAAGCAAGATCTCCTCTCCAAGGGATCTGTTTGAGAAGGGATGAATAATCCCAAGACCTCCTGCATTAGAAGCTGCACAGGCAAGTTCTGCACTACCTATCCATGCCATTGCACCCTGGATTATCGGATAATCGATACCCAAGATATCACATATTCTGGTCCTCACATTCTCACAATATCTCAGGTCAAGGGTTTGATGTATATACTTTTCGGATGAGAAGATATTTGGAATAGGAAGAGAGATATCAACACCATTTGTACAGAAGGCCACTGGAGTACTCAAGAGATGAATTTACCAAAACTGTCGCCCTATATCAAGATCACACGCCCTGAACTTGCCTTCATGGATCTGACACTTCCTATAGCATGTGCTTTTCTTGCAGCTTTTGTAGGTTCAGGAGGTTTTCCAGATATTTTTTTGTTTTTTAAGGCAATATTTGGAGCCTATTTTGCAATTATCGGATCTTATGTATTAAATGATTTTTTTGATGTAGATGTTGATCTTATAAACCTGCCTGATCGTTCTCTACCATCCGGAGAACTGAAGAAGCATAATGCATTATTTTTTTCAATTTTACTGTATCTGCTAAGCATTCTTCTATTTTTGAGCATCAACCTTGAGTCTACTCTTGTTGTGCTTCTGGCAATAATTATCATCACCTCTTACTCAGGTTACTTCAAGAGAAAGACCCCACTCTCATTTGTTCCGGTTGGCCTTGCTTACGGCCTTGTACCGCTCGGAGTATGGCTTGCATTCTCAGAGATCTCTTTGCCGGTGATACTCTTTTCGCTGATGATAGGTATCACTGATCTTGGTTTCACCAACCTTGATGCCAGTAGGGATGTCTATGGCGACAAGAAATCGAATATTCCCACCCTTCCTGTTACTCTCGGAATTCCCTTCGTCTCAAAATTTGTACTCGTCTGCTGGATCATAGGCATTATCCTGAGTATCCTGATCTGGTATGCGGCAGGTCTTTTCTATCTTTATCTTGCTTGCGCGATACTTTCGGGGGCCTGGTATTTGGCAAGATACCGAGAATTCCTTCACAATCCGACAGCAAGACTAGGAGAAAAACTATTCTTCAATGCGTCTTCTTATAGAGGCTTTCTCTTTGTCGCCCTAATTATCGACATAATTGTTACTTATACATTCTGAATAAAGGAAAATTTAATATATATCCTAACACTTGCCTTTTTATGTTAATAGGTGTAAGATGATGTCACATGATGAAAGAGTAGGGATCTTCTGGGATCCAAAGGGTTTTAAATTAGATTCCATAGGTAAAAAGAGTTATTTAAGGGCAACGGATGGAGATACTCCTTATGTTTCAGTACCGATTCGTATGCTCAGTATTGATACTCCGGAAGTGCATTATCCAGGAAATCAGTCACCGTCAACTTATGATGATAGATTAAAGAAGCTTGCAGATTGGATAGTAACAGGAGATGCGCCCATTAATAAGGATCTGGGTGAGTATATTTTACCGAAGATTTCCTCAGGAACTGCAGGGACGCTACAAAAGAAACAAGGAAAGGAAGCGTCCGAACATTTTAAAGAGATGGTAGATCAATCTTTAACAAAGTCCAAAGGGATAAAAAGGAAGGTCTTTTTATATGCTTCAGAAGAGCATTTCGATTCGTATGGGCGGCTTCTTGCTTACATGTCACCGCAGTACAGCTCAAAAGAGCTTGCTGCTATGCCCCCTGAAAGGAGATCAACATTCAACTTAAGAATGGTTGAGTCGGGGTGGGCTGCACCGTTTCTGATATACCCAAGCATCCCCAAGCACGCAGATCTTGTAAGGTTTCAAATAGGGGCAAGAGCTGCATACCTAGGCAATAGAGGTATATGGCAGGATCCGTTGACGCTGACTGGTTACGAGTTCAGGATGTGTGTAAAACTCTACAAGATTACAAAAAAGAAACTGAATGGTGCAAAGATGTCCTCTGCTGAGAGATATGGATGGATATCCAGATATTGTGCTGATATGACAACTGGGAAGGTTTATTACCCGCAGGATTATTTCAAGATAAAACCATACAATCGAATTTTTATCTGGCCAAATGATGTCAGTGAAGCCGTCGGTAAGATGAACCTAATACCTGCCTAAATGCAGTTTGCTATCGTAAGGTTCTTTTATCAAGAGATCATCTCTCTACTTTGAGGGGCCAAGACGAGTTCTTAGCTCGTTGCATCTCGGAAGTAATATGGCAAATGACGGGTAGACAGTTATGTCATTGGCTTAAGAAGTTTGCCTCGGTGGCTTAGCCTGGCAGAGCGAGTGACTTGTAATCACTAGGTCGCGTGTTCGAATCACGCCCGGGGCTTCATGGCCTCCAATGATGGTGGTGTTCACACAATATAAAATTTGAGGGGATTTCAGATAATCCCTCTTTTATATCTGTCCAAAACCTTCTAAATGGTGCTTTTTCGGTGTAAAGGCTTTTCTTTAACCAAATGCTTTCGAGATTCAGTTAAACTTAGGCACAAATGGATTTTCAAATTTCGGGTGTTATAGTCGGTACAATTATTTCGGGTGGTATTGGTATTAGCGACAGTTCTTGAAAAACCATATATTCTTACACATCCCAGCTGGAAATTGTTGAATCATAAATGTTAACAGAAGTCTTTTAAGGATACATAACAAAAAAATGCCATGGCCTCCGAAGAGTTCTTGAAGGTTGGTGATATCAACATATCTTACATTTCAGAAGGAAGCGGTGATGTAATCTTATTCATTCATGGCCTTAGTGGTTGCAAAGAGGAGTGGGAATATACAATCCCGTACTTCGCAGATAACTACAAGGCTATAGCAATTGATCTGCCGGGTTCCGGGCATTCCGACAAACCCCTAGTTGAATACACGATCGACTTTTACAGCGATTCTGTCAAAGGATTTCTAGATGAGATGGAAATTGAAAAAGCCATTATCGTAGGCAACTCGATGGGTGGGCTTGTATCTCAGTCACTTACGCTGAAGTACCCGGAAAAGGTAGATAAGTTGATCCTTGTAGACTCCGCAGGTATAAACCCAATGAGGGGGAGGGCTCAAACATCTCTATCTCTTAACACGGATGCGATCTCAAAGCAGAAAGGATTCTCTCCGGCAATGATCAAGATGACGAAGAAGATGCTCTTTTATAAACCCTGCGACGCCTTGGACACCATCATCGAGAGGGCGATATCCGATCTAAAGAGGGATGATCATCCGGAGGCATTTAGGGCAATTCTATCAAGCATGGAGAACATTGTAAAAGCAGATCTGAGCGAGAGGTTGGGGGAAATAAATCAACCAACATTGATCGTATGGGGTGAGAATGACAAGCTCATGGGCCCAAAGGTTGCCGAGATCTTGGAGGGGAAGATAAGAGGCTCTGAAGTTGTGATCATAAGCGAGTGCGGCCACTGCCCTATGCTAGAAAAACCGGATGAGTTCAATAGCTCCGTCTTCAGTTTCTTGAGTTAGAAGGTTTTTATACTTCTTCTTTTAAGATGTCATAGAGCCTATTTACGTTCATCTTCTGAAGGGTCTTTCCGAAACTTTTTAGGCCGACATCCATCGGATACCTATCAAGAAATGATATCTTATCTGCTGCTTCCTTCTTACTCAGGCCGCCATCTATTGCTCCTCTTACTGCATCAATCCACTCTTTGATGAATTCCGTCTGCTCACTTATGTATTCTTTACCGCAGACTTCACCGTGTCCGGGAACCAGTATATCTGCATCTATTTCTTTCATAACCTCAAGTGAATTGCACCAATCGAAAGGTAAGGCGTCCTGCAAGAATGTCTGCACCTTGTAGAATATATTGTCCCCTGTGAAGAGGACGCTTTCCTCGGGTATGTATACAGCGGTCTCTCCAGGGGTATGTCCGGGTAGATGGATCAGTTCAAAGGTGTGCTCGCCAAGGTGAAGTTTCATCCGATCCGAAAAAGTTATATCAGCAAGTCTGAATTTCTGAGCTTTTAGGGCGTCTCTTGTCCAGTTGTGCGAGATCAGTCTACCGGAGAAGAGGTGAAGGCTTGCTACATGATCTATATGATATTCCATGTTTATTATATAGATCAACTCTCCTTTTGAGTCTATAATTTCCCTCCATTCTTCTGCATCTGAACTCTTCTGGGGAGCATCTATCATGACCACCCCTTCGGTTGTAGTTACAAAACCATGGTTACATCCCTGTTTACCGGTTTCTACATAAACATTATCTGAGATCTTCTTCATTAATTGACCTCCAATAAAGATCTACAAGTAATCAGAATATAAGGCTTGTGCTACAAAAATGGCTACTATGTTGTATAATCTTCTAATTTTATTGAATAAATTGTAACTTTTTTTGTCCATCATGTTGACCAAAAGATATTCTTCGATAGCATCAATCTGTTATTCTCTTCCCCGTGGATAC
>JAXHTN010000240.1:0-3013 GCA_034190145.1 Halobacteriota archaeon
GGAGGTTGATCCGGACATCCCCATCTTTTCGATATTAACACCGTATAAACCTAAAGAAACATTTGAGTATCTGGTAGATATGGACAAAAAGATGAATATCAACCCAATTGTATATCTAGTTGGGAGAGAAGTGCCCCCTATACTCAAAGATAACAATATAAATGTTAAGTTGATGCCCATTGACAAGTTCGAGACAGCTTGTGCGGAGGTAGAGGAGGGATCTGGAAAACCGATCTATCAAACCGACCCCGATAAGTGCTGTACTTTACTGAAAGTTGATCCGACAAAGGAGGCAGTTAAGGACCTAGATGCCTGGGTCTGTGGACTGAGAAATACTGAGGGGAGGACACGAAAAAACTACAAAGAAGTTGAACATAGGGGCCTTGTGAAGATAAATCCCATACTAACCTGGACTGAAGAAGAGGTGTTAGATTACCTCAAGGAAAACGAGATAGATCTGCATCCTTGGTACTCTAAAGTCTTTCCCGACGGTAGAAGAATCCGATCTTTAGGCTGCGAACCCTGCACGGTGCCAATATCTGATGATCAGGAAGAGCGAGACGGTAGATGGCAAGGAACTAGTAAATGCGGCGGTGAGTGTGGAATACATACTCAAAAATTGAGATGAAATGAAAGATACTAGATATAGATCACTTGTAAAGACCATATCATGGCGAGTGATAGCTGTCACAATAACGACTACTGTTACCTATGTTCTGACAAGAAATGTCTTTCTTTCAGCTTCAGTTGGGAGTTTGGATTCAATCGCAAAGCTATTTTTCTATTATGTTCATGAGAGGACATGGGAAAATGTTAAATGGGGTAGGATCTTGGATTCCGTAGATCTAAATCAAAAATCCTAAATACCCCATCAATAAATTTACAGGTTTGGATCGAAGTTAAAGGGTGGAATAAATTATGGTTAAGATTACTGACACAATGTTTAGAGACGCACACCAATCGCTTGCGGCTACCCGTATGAGGACCAGGGACATGCTTCCGATTGCTGAAAAAGTCGACGAAGTGGGGTATTTCTCGCTTGAAGTATGGGGTGGTGCTACTTTCGACTCATGTATACGTTTTTTAAACGAGGATCCCTGGGAGCGTATAAGAACTCTTAAGAAGAGTATGCCAAACACCCACATGCAGATGCTACTTCGGGGTCAGAATCTTGTCGGTTACAGGCACTATTCTGATGATATCGTTGAGAAGTTCGTGGTCAACGCTGTAAAATCGGGTGTCGATATATTCAGGATCTTCGATGCTGTTAATGACGCCAGGAATATGGAACATTCCATAAAGATAGCCAAAAGAGAGGGGGCTCATGTACAGGGTGCTCTCAGCTACACCTTAAGTCCGGTTCATACAATTGATACAAATATTGCCTTTTTGAAGGAACTAGCCAATTTGGATTGTGATTCACTCTGTATAAAGGATATGGCAGGATTAATATCTCCAAAAGATGCTTTTGACCTCGTTAAGCGAATAAAAGAAGAGATAGGCATTCCTGTAGATGTACATTGTCACTGTACGTCCGGTCTTGCACCTGTAAGCTATTATGCTGCATGTGAAGCAGGCGCTGACATCTTAGACACTGCAATATCTCCTTTTGGATGGGGGACCTCTCAACCCCCAACTGAATCTATAGTGGCGTCCCTTAAAGGAACTCCATATGACACAGGGCTCGATCTCGAGTTGCTTGTTGAGATTGCAATGTACTTTAAAGAGATCCGAGAGAAGTATGAACATCTGATAAATCCGATCTCTGAGAGGGTTGATACACGTGTCCTATTATACCAGATCCCGGGCGGTATGCTCTCCAACCTTTTGTCTCAACTCGAGCAACAGAATAAGCTTGATAAATTTGAGGAGGTTCTCGCAGAGACGCCGGTTGTAAGAGAGGAACTGGGTTATCCACCTCTTGTAACGCCGACAAGCCAGATCGTTGGAACCCAAGCAGTCTTGAACGTTGTTATGGGTGAGCGTTACAAGATAATCCCAAAAGAGGTTAAAGATTATGTGAAAGGCCTCTATGGAAAACCTCCTGCTCCGATACGCGAAGATATTAAAAAGAAGATCATCGGCGATGAAGAAGTGATTACAGTAAGGCCAGGAGATCTTCTTGAACCTGAGTACGAGAAGGTTAAGAAAGAGGCAGAAGATCTCGGTATTTTAAACAAGGAAGAGGATGTCATAACGTACGCACTCTATCCCAATGTAGCTCCAAAGTTCCTCAAGGGTGAAGCAGTAGAGGAGACGCTCGAATGTGGTGCTCCTGTGGAGACTAAGGCTGCCCCATCAGCTCCACCGGCCGTTTTGGGTGTAAGAGAGTTCACGGTAATGGTCGACGGAGTCAATCATGAGGTGATTGTGGAAGCTGTTACCGGGGGAAAGTCTCAACTCAGAGAAGTTAAAACTGTGGAATCCGGTACTTCACCTGCTGCTTCTGATGGTAATGGGGTAACGGCACCTATGCAGGGTACAATTCTCAAGATCAATGTGAATGTCGGAGATGAGGTCAGTGAGGGGGACGTAGTGGCAGTCCTTGAGGCAATGAAGATGGAGAATGAGATCGTGACTCATTTCTCAGGTGTTGTCAAAGCAATTAACGTATCTACTGGCGATCTTGTTAATGCAGATGATGTTGTTATTGTAATAGGATAAAATTAGTATTACTTTTTAAATAACAATATTTTTAAAATAAGAGAGTAGATAGAGGAGCAGGTGTAAACATGGATTTTGAGTTATCTGAAGAACAGAAGATGGTTAGAGATGCTGCACGTGAATTTGCCGAGGGTGAGTTCCCGGATATTGCAGAAGAGTGTGATGTCAACGAGGAGTTCCCAAAAGCCGTTTGGAAGAAAGCTTGTGAACTTGGCCTTATAGGTACTTTCATTCCTGAAGAGTATGGTGGTGCAGGACTTGGATTCTTTGAACATGCAATGATTGCAGAAGAGTTCTGGAGAGTTGATCCCGGTGTTGGTCAGGCATTGATTTCCACAACATTCGGTTC
>JAXHTN010000241.1:0-3009 GCA_034190145.1 Halobacteriota archaeon
TTAGGGGAATGGGACGAAATGTCTTCCAGATGGATGACTATCAGAGCCTGATAAGAGGTGGGCATAACTTCTCTGTCGTAAGCACTTCTAAAGAAGACATTACGAGCCATTATATGAAGGCCGACCTGCTATACCTTATTGACTCTTACAGTTACGAGTTTCATAAAGATCACGTAAAAAAAGACGGGATAATTGTCTACGATTCGGATGCTATTGGAGATGGAGAAGGCATAGGAGTCCCGCTATCTTCTAAGGCAAAAGATCTCAAAAGTCCCGACCTTATCAAGGGCGTCGGTGCTATTGCAGTCCTTTTTGCTGCAATTGATCTCGATAAAAAGATGCTTGAGAGTACCGTAAGAGAAGAGTATCCAAAGAACGTCGAAGAGAACGTCTCCTATGCGATGAGCATATATGACGTCGCAAACGGTATATTAGACCACAAATTCAGGCTTGAGTCAGGCGATTTGAGTAGGCCAATTCTTACGGGAAATGAATCCATCGCACTTGGTGCGTACGCAAGCGGTCTTGACCTCTACTATGCATATCCGATGACCCCGAGCTCTTCAATCTTGCACTTCCTAGCAGCCCATAGCAAGGATCTGGGTATAACAACGGTACATCCAGAGAGCGAGATAGCTGTGATTAATATGGCGCTAGGTAGTGCTATTACCGGTGTTCGTGTGATGGTGGGAAGCAGTGGCGGAGGTTTTGCACTCATGGAAGAAGCTATTTCACTTGCAGGAATGGCTGAGGTTCCGATTTTATGCATCCTCTCTTCAAGACCGGGGCCTTCCACTGGAGTTCCAACGTATACAAGTCAGGGAGATCTTGGTTTTGCAATACACCAGGGCCATGGAGAGTTTCCAAAGATTGTTGCATCACCAGGGAGCATCAATGAGGCTTTTTACCTCTCAGCAGAACTTATGGATCTAGCCTGGAAGTTTCAGACGCCTACGATACTACTCACAGAAAAACATCTCTCTGAAAGCTCCATGACAGTTGAGATAAATCCAGAGATGGCAAAGTATGCAGAGCCAATCATGCATGAAGGAGGTGAGTACAAGAGATATCTTGATACCCATGATGGTGTCTCCGCACTATTGATTCCTCCTTCGGAGGAACTGATCAAGTGGAGCAGCTACGAGCATGATGAGGCAGGGATAACGACAGAGAAGGCAGAGATCATCGAAAAGATGCAGGACAAGCGCAGAAGAAAGAGAGAGACCATCGAAGACCACCTGAAAGAAATGGATACCGTCAAAAGATTTGGAGATGAAGGACCGTTAATTTGTACCTACGGTTCGACCACTATGAGCCTTCTTGAGGCACTGCGTTACAAAGGCATAGGTGCAAGAGTGGTACAACCAATCTATCTTGAACCTTTTCCTGTATGGGAGTTTGAGCGATACGATGGAGAGGATGTGATCGTTGTTGAGGAGAGTGCAATAGGGCAATTTGCAACCCTTCTTAAAGAAAAGACTGGGATCACTGTTTCAAAGGTTGTAAAGAAGTATGATGGTAGAGCATTCGATCCGATTGAGCTTGGTGAAGATCTGATGGAGGTGATCTGATATGGACGATCTCACAACTTATGCAGAGAACACATGGTGTCCGGGCTGTAGCAACTTCGGTATATTCAACGCATTCAAGGACGCCGTAAAGGAGCTTGAAACAAGAGGGATAAGTAGGGAAAAAGTAATAATTGCTGCCGGAATCGGTAATCATGCGAAAATATTTGACTATCTCAAGCTCAGCGGATTTTATTCGCTCCATGGTAGATCTATGGCCACCGCGCAAGGAATAAAGATAGCAAATCCGGATCTGAAGGTAGTAACATTTGCAGGTGACGGGGATGCCTACGGTGAGGGGATGGCACACATGATATTTGCTGCGAAGAGAAATATTGACATCACTGTGATAGTCCACAACAACGGGGTTTATGCACTCACCACAGGGCAGACCACGCCTGTCAGCAAGAAAGGCACAAGAGGGCCTTCAACACCACATGGTAGTGTTGAGTCTCCTCTAAACCCATTGGCACTGATGCTTGAAGCCGGTGCAACATTTATTGCAAGAGGATATCCGGCAAAGTTGGATCAACTGACCGAGATCATGGTGAGTGCGGTAGAACACGAGGGTTTCTCGATAGTTGAGGTTCTCCAACCATGCGTCAGTTTCAACAACACTTACGCTTTGTATAACGAAGCAACAGAGGTCCTCAAGAAGACTCCTAAGAGTTATGACGAGGCCATGAGGGTCATCAAGGCAGAGGATAAGATTCCTATCGGTGTACTGTATCAAGTGACAAGGCCTACTTACCACAGGGAGTTATATGGTGACTTAAATCCTGCACAAGAAAGACTTTCAAAAGAGAATAGAAGGGAGAGGATAAGTCAGTTATTACGGGTGTAATTTTTCATTTTATAAGGTTCTTTGAGGTTGATATTTTAAACAACAGGTATATATGGTAACCTGGTAATGTGTGTTTGGAGTTGTGACTTAAGATGAAACATGTTGATGGCGAAGATAAAGGGGAAATCACGCTGTATACCCTAAGTACCTGCGGATGGTGCAAGAAGACAAAAAAGCTTCTAGGTGAATTGGGTGTCGGATACAACTATGTCGATGTCGATCTTCTTGAGGGTAATGAACAAAAGGATATTCTTGAGGAAGTGAAGAGATACAATCCCAAATGTTCCTTTCCAACCCTTGTTGTGAATAAAGATAAGTGTATCATCGGATTCAAGGACGATGAGATAAAAGAGGCGCTCGGTAAATGAATGACGGTGAGGTTGCTAGAAAGGAAGAGATCGAGGATCTCTTTAAGAAATTGTCAGATGAAGCGGAAAGTTCGGGATATCATTTGAATCCTGATTTTGATTTAACTTCGGACCTCTTGGAAGGTCTTCTAACAAACGAGAAGAGGTATGGTTACCGGGCCTGCCCATGCAGGATTGCATCAGGGACAAAGGAAGACGATCTTGACATAATCTGCCCCTGTGACTATCG
>JAXHTN010000242.1:0-2957 GCA_034190145.1 Halobacteriota archaeon
AACAGGACACAATGATTTATCCTGTTCAACCGGAGCATCTTAAGGGTGTCTTTTATCTCCGGTCTTACGTTAACATTTCCACGTAATCTAACAACTGCGTACATTTTTCATCTCCAATAGAACTAAACCTGTAAGCCTTATTCCTGCTCCAACACCTTCTTAATCGTAGATTTAACAGACTTCCCAGCAGATGTTTGGGGGATATAGGTACCTCCTGCAAACGTTAGATCGCATACAGAGCACCTCCAAATACCAGTACCGACTCTTGAAACTTTGAGTTTGCCACATCTGGGACACATATGCTTTGCATGCATCTGGTCTTCAATATCGGCTATTATCTTTCTTGCCTTCCTTCCGTACCTAACACCATACCGGCCAGCAGACCTACTTTTACGTCCTTTCTTTGTATATTTCTTGGCCATTTATATCTCCAGGAACTTCTCGCGTATCTCTTTGGCCTTAACAATAGCCAAATCAACCATACTATTGATATGTTCTTCATCAACAGCAAATAATCCTTTCCTCTGCATTCCACTTATTGAACCATCTGTATTTGATATCACGGTCAACGAGGAAGTTGCTACATTCTCTTCATACAGATCCGGATCAAGAACGATCTCACCATCAAATTCAACCGCAGTAATTGCTATCGGTATTTCCCTCACAGGTAGCGGTTCATCCTCGTCTCCCAGCTCATATTGAACATTGGGGATCTTGGAGGTCAGAAGCGCAGCGATTGCACCCAGAGCAGCAGTATCCTGTAGGTTTCCACCATCATTAAGTACATGAATATCTACAAATATTATCCAGACCTTTTCACCTGGTTCGACACATATCTTGGAGAGATCAATCGCCTTAGATTCCCTAATACCTCTATCAACAACTCTTGCAATCTCCACTGAATTTTCATTAGGAGGTCCCGATTCAAATGTCGGTGATGCAAGCGGAACGAGTTCCGCATTTGTTATCAGGACACCTTTATCAGGTGTATCGGGAAAAGGCTCTCCCGGTTGCATTTTAATACCAACTACGACTTGGGATTTACCTATTTTAACACGAGATGACCCATCTGCTCTCGGTATCACTCCCGTCTCAATTATGATTTCTCGATACTCATCATAGGCCCTCCCGTCAACCCTTTCGCCTTTTTTAATCAGATTATATATATTATCCTTCTGGATCTCAATAACTACTTCCTTATCCATTTTTACACCGCACTTTAATCTCCAAACTATTGCTCAACTTTCTTACTTAAGAGAGTTGTACGCCATATACTTTACTATTATAAGAACTCGGATTCAGTTCAATATCATGTGTAAGGTGATCTGTCATTTATGTCTTATAGATCTATCCTATATAATTACCGATTGTAATTACAGTTTTCCTGTGATAATAACCTCGGAAAAACCATGTAAATGTCACACTTTAATGAGATCGATTCGAGGATATGAGTGTATCATATTGTAATTATCATCGTTTATAAATCAATTAATTTGATATTGTAAAAGCGCCATAGTATATATGTAATAGTGGATTCGGTGAGATGAATTAAATGGGTGACTTAAAGGAGATTACGCTAAGGATTGCTGAAGCATATCATAGAGATGCCGGTAGAGGGATAGCTAGGATTGATATAAACTCCATGAAAGGGCTAGGTATGGTCAGTGGAGATATTATTGAGATTATTGGAAAAAACACAGCAACTGCCATCGTCTGGCCAGGATATGCAGATGATAACGGCAAGGGAGTTATTAGAATAGATGGCAATATAAGAAACAATGCCAGTGTTGCTATCGATGATAGGGTAAGGGTTCGAAAAGTGGAGGCGAAGGAGGCAAAGAAAGTTACAATTGCCCCCACGCAACCAGTCAGGGTCGTAGGTGGAGAGCATTACCTCCTTAAGATACTTGAAGGAAGACCCGTGATCAATGGACAGAAGATACGCGTTGAAATGTTAGGAAACCCTTTGACATTTGTTATTACATCCACTTTACCAAACGGTACTGTAATCGTTACAAAAAACACAAAAGTGAGCCTCAAAGAGAAAGCACTTGAAGAAGAGAAGAGAAATGTACCTCAAGTCACGTATGAGGACATAGGAGGACTTAAAAGGGAGATTTCTCATATAAGAGAGATGATTGAGCTTCCGTTGAGGCGCCCTGAGATTTTTCAGAAGTTAGGTATTGACCCTCCAAAAGGGGTTCTCCTTCATGGCCCTCCTGGAACCGGTAAGACGATGATTGCGAAGGCAGTCGCAAATGAAACAGATGCTTATTTTATAAGTATCAGTGGCCCTGAGATAATGAGCAAATATTATGGTGAGAGTGAGAAGCAATTAAGAGAGATATTCAACGAAGCTGAAGACAACTCACCGGCAATAGTATTCATAGATGAGATAGATTCAATCGCACCTAAAAGGGGTGAAGTAACCGGAGAGGTTGAAAGAAGAATCGTCGCACAGCTTTTAGCCCTAATGGACGGTTTGCAGTCTAGAGGGCAGGTAGTGGTTATTGCTGCAACCAACAGAGCAAATTCGCTTGACGAGGCTCTGAGAAGAGGCGGAAGATTTGATAGAGAGATTGAAGTTGGTATTCCTGACAGAAATGGGAGATGTCAGATTCTGCAAGTTCATACAAGAGGAATGCCGCTCTCGGATGACATCGACCTGGCTGAGTTTGGTGATAAAACTCATGGTTTTGTGGGTGCAGATATTGCATCTTTATGTAAAGAGGCTGCAATGCATGCACTTCGCAAGATCTTACCAAATATTGACATCGAAAAGGAAGTGCCTACGGAAGTTATTGATCAGCTCGAGGTTATAAAAGAGGATTTCCTTGAGGCGTTAAGAAATATTGAGCCATCGGCAATGAGAGAAGTCTTCGTCGAAGTTCCCAAGGTGAACTGGAAAGACGTAGGAGGACTTGAGAGTGCGAAACAGGACTTAATAGAAGTTGTAG
>JAXHTN010000243.1:0-2943 GCA_034190145.1 Halobacteriota archaeon
AGTATGCGATATCAGAGAGGACAGACTCTCCGGTCAAACGGTAAGTTGAAACAAATGCCATCGTTGCAGACTGTGCCGCACTTCTAACGATTGCACCACCATCCATCATCCTTACACGAAGTGTCGGTTCATGCATAGCACAGCATAACTTGGGCCCCACACCCACCTTCAGCATCTCCGCTCTTACAGGATGGAACTCCTTATTCATATCGATGAGGAACCTACGATCGAACTGCTCAGCAAGATCATCATCCCCTGTAAAGACTTTTCCGAATCCGTCGCTTGTTAGCCCGGGATGAAGTTCCGACATATGCTCCTGAATAACCGCACCTCCCGAAAGACGATGTTGAACCGTCTCCATAAAGAGGTTCATAGTCTCCGGAGAGATCTCTTTTCCGAGCCTGAGCTGGATCGTTCTGTGGGGTACGTCGAGGTTTATGATGACGGTTCTTTTTATGTCATCAAGCATCTGGTGCATAGCAGAGTTGTTGAAGAAATTGACATCGTCATAAGTGGCATATACTTGGTCCGTATCTTTTTCTTCCTTTGATTCTATCCCTACCATGCCTCCGATATCCATCAGACCTCCGATCGGCATCGTCTCCATAGTCCTCTGTCCGAGTGGTATGCCAAGCTCCCTGTTGTATGATGGTATTCCTCTCTCAAGAGCTATCCTTCTACCCCACTCCGTAAACTCCCTCTTTGTCCTTGATTGTTGTAAGCCCCCCCTCTTATACATCTTATGATCGATCATATCCATTGGGTCCTCTCCAGGATATATCTGCTGCATCCCGATGTACATTCCAGAACCTTTCTCTAGTGGCAGAACCTTCTCCATCATCTTTTTCGGATCATAAGAGTAGGTCTTCTCAGTTGCTATCGGTATGTCTGAAACCCCTCCACCCGCGCTTTTCCAGGGCTTATCATCTTCTAAAGGCTCCTTATCATCTTCCGAATAGCTTTTTTCATTCTCCAACACGAGTATTCACCGTTTTATATAAATATAATGATTAATATTTAAATATTTCTTTAATAAAGGTTTAAAAATGAAAATAAATGAAAAATTATCGTTTATTTCAAATTTTCACATTTTAGAATAATTTCCATAATTATCAGAATTAATCATTAGGAAAGTATTTATTAAACTAATATATATGTAAATATAATGTCCGACCTCTCTGAAGAGACTTCACAGTTATTTAAGGCATCCAGCCACCGTTCAAGAGTAGAGATTTTAAAGATACTTGTGGGGACGTCCAAAGCTGCAAAAGAGATGTCAAAGCAGATGGGATACACTGAGACATACGTACACAAACACCTCCATAGGTTGCTAGAAGAAGACCTCGTGAAAAAAGAGGGTAAGTACTTCACCCTCTCTACAAGTGGTAAGATATTTGTAAATTCACTAGACGGAATCGAAGTGGTAGGGAAGTATAAGGAGGTGTGGGAAGAGCATGACATAGGTGGAATTCCTCTGGAAATCCTTAGGGACATCAGATCCCTTCGGGGGACAGATCTGATAAGCTCAGCACCCAATGTACTTATGAAATTTAACAATATGGCTTTAAATGCTAAAAAAAAGATATTATTCGCCGCAAATCAGATTCCAATGATGGAAGAGATTTTAAATAAGGGAATCTTCGACAAGGGAGTTGACATAACTATTCTTATCGGCCCAATTGAACCTGAAATACTGAATAAGTGCAATAATAAGGATAATTCTTCGAATATTAATATTTTAATGACGCATATAGATAATATATACATGGGCGTTCTTGTAATAGATGATAGAGAGGCAGGTGTAATATTTCAGGACAAGCGCGGTTCGCTTGATTGGGACTATGCAATGCTTGGAAGAGAGAGCAAATTTACCTCATGGGCAGAGAAGAACTTTTGGAATATGTGTCAGGGCGCCGAGGATATCAGTGAGACTTACATGACTGATGATAGTATAACGCCTCATATTTGAAAGATTTAAATACCTCGGGAGATGAATATATATCCATATGGAGATCACAGTCGAATCAGATTTTGAAGGTTCTAAGTTTATTTATAATCAGAAAGCAGGTGACAGATCAAAGAAGCATATTTATGATTACAAGAGATGCGTTGGGTGTGGTATATGTGTCGATATCTGCCCGTCTGATGCACTCGAGCTTGGTCCTATACCAGAGATAGCAACGGGAATGGATGCCCCTCCAGTTATGATAGATCCCGACTCCTGTTCGTTTTGTGGTATGTGCGCCGCATTCTGCCCTGTCCATGCAATGGAGATTTACTTTGACGGTGATAGTATCCTAGATCTCAAAGATTATCCACATCTTGATTCTAAGATTTCTGTGAATAAGGACTGCTTGCCATGTATATTATGTGAGAAGGTCTGCCCGCAAGAAGCAATAAAATTGGACCTCAGAATACCAAAGAAAGAGAATATTGCACCATTGAAAGATGGAGTGAAAGGAAGTATAGATATTGATATGAGTAAGTGCAACTTTTGCGGTGTATGTGCAGAGTTTTGTGAGGCCTTTATCCCCATTGAACGCGATTTTACTTCTGAAGATCTTGTCCCATTCAAGGATCTTATGGTTGATGAAAAGAGTTGTGATTACTGCAAGATATGCGAGAGGATCTGCCCCGAAGATGCAATTATAGTCGAAAGTGAAGATCCCATTGATGTAACCTTTGAGATAGATGGGGAAATAGAAATAGACGAGGAAAAGTGCATCAAGTGCGGAAGTTGTCTTCTGATATGCCCCTATGATGCAATCGAGATTGAAAAACCGATGGAAGGTAGAGTAGAGATTGTAGAGGCAAACTTACCCAGATGTGATCCTCACGGTTGTCAGGCATGTGTTAAGATATGTCCTGCAAAGGCATGGTATCTACCAGCCTCACCTGATGAAAAGATCGGTGTGAATGATGAGCTCTGTATATACTGCAAAG
>JAXHTN010000244.1:0-2942 GCA_034190145.1 Halobacteriota archaeon
CTATTAGGTGCCCTATGTAAATAGCTATTGGAATGTCATTATGAATACCGCTAGGCAGTGATTTCTGTTTCAAATATGGATGTAATAATCACAGCTAGATGTGTCTTATAACAAACAAGGTACGACTATTGATGCTTCCACCACAAAAGTATTAGCAATGGATGCTTACGTAAAGGAAGCGAAGATCGTTAAAAATGCCTTTTTTGATAGCAAGAGTGTCAAATCATTCAACGAATACAGTAAAGTCGGTGTTATCGGGCCTGGTAAAGATTTGGATCTAAACTTCAAGATTGAAGTGCCTAATGAAGTGGGTATATATATGGTAGGATTTTATGCAGACATCGAAGACGTCGAAGGAGGCCGCAGTAAGAGCATCAATTATCAGATTCCAATAATAGTTAGTAGTACTGTAGAGCTTATTCCTGTAAACGTGCCAAGTGTAATTGAAACGGGAAGCGTTATTGAGTTAGAGGTTGCAAATACCGGACGAGGTGATGCAAGCAGCGTTGCTGTACTATCAAATGCAGATAATAATGCCGTTTTTAAAGCTTCAAAGATATATGTTGGTAATCTCAAAGCCGGAGAGTCAAAAGTTATTGAGTTCGTAGTAGATGACGTGCAGTCCGATGGGGTGAAAGAGATCGTACTCAAAGCCCTATATAAAAATGGTATCAACGAACACGAATCAGAAGCTTTGCATCTTGATGTTGAGTTGAAGAAAGAGTCAATACCTGCAGTAATTCCAGGATGGTTATTTGGGATGCTAGAAAATATCCTCATGATCTTTTCATGAAAGGCAAACAAATAAGCTTGAATAAATTTTAGATATTTTAGGTTTTTTAAAAAGGAATAGTTCCAGGAGGGATGGATGTTAAAACAGATCAATGATATCATCTCCTGGAAATATTTCCATGTTATTGTATACTCAGTCTTGTCATTAGCTATAGTTGGTAATTTTTTCTCCACTGGTTACGTTTTAACCCTAGATATGGTTTTTACCCCAGAATTTCATTATACAAAGGTGTACTATGGTCTGGGAGGGTCAATATATGAAATACCGAGGATGCCATTCATATACCTTATACAAATAGCAAATTTAGTTGTTTCGATGCAGATCATTCAAAAGTTATTACTCTTTCTGATTTTTTTTATCGCGGGAGTTTCCACTCACGGTATTTGTCCGGTTAATAATCGCTCGGGGAAATATTTTGCCGGCTTACTATACATGATCAATCCTTATGTTTATGCCAGGCTATTAGCTGGTCAATGGATGATACTGCTAGCCTATTCGATTGTTCCGTTTGCTACAAATTCCTTCTTATTATACTTGGACAACCAGAATAAGAAAACTATTATTGAAATGCTTTTTTTAACAACTACAATTGCCGTAATGAATTTACACACCCTATTTCTCCTGCTAGCTCTATATTTAATTTTATTTATCTTCAAATCGGTTGATAAGCGAGAAAAAGATCATTTTATCCCCTTGGTAAGAAGTACAGTCTGGGCTTCTGGATTGTTTCTCCTATTGAATTTTTACTGGATCTTTCCAATAATAACTGCAGAGAGCACCGTCATAAATCAGATAAGCTCGGCAGATATTATGGCATTTGCACCAAGGCCCGCTTCAAACTTCAATATAGCTTTTACCATTGCTTCGATGTATGGATTCTGGAGGGGTGGCTATGTATATACCAAGGATCTTTTCTCTTACTGGTACCTATTCTTTTTCTTCATACTCTTTCTTGTGGTCCATGGGAGTTTAACTACACTTAGGGATAAGGATAAAGGGGCTACAACAAGGGCATTTGTCACAGTTGCAATTGTTGCGTTGATCCTTGGTATCGGTGCGTCGAGTGATAGTACAGCACCGATCTTCAATTACCTCTTTGAAAATCTTCCAATATTCAAGGGCTTTAGAGATTCTCACAAGTTTGTTGCACTTCTCGTTTTTGCTTATGCTTACTTGGGCGGCCTTGGTGTTGATGATTTTGCAAAGCAACTGACACCAAGAAAAGAGAAAATGAGTATGAAACGCGCAATTCCGACTATTGTTATTGTTGTCGCATTGATTACGCCACTCATCTATACACATACCATCTTCGGATTTTACGATCAGTTAAAACCTGTTGATTATCCGGAAAGCTGGTATGAAGTGAACGATCTTATGAACAATGATGGAGATGAATTTAATATTTTATTCTTACCCTGGCACGCTTACATGGACTTTCAGTGGCTCGAAAATCGTGATAAAAGACTTGGAAATCCGGCTAATTCATTCTTTGATAAGACAGTGATCTCGGGTGATAATATGGAAGTGGGAAGTGTTTACTCTCAGAGCGCGGATCCGATCTCAAAATACATAGAATTTCTCTTGAAAAATCGGAATGATATCACAAACTTTGGTGAGATGGTTGCACCGGTCAATGTGAAATATATAATACTTGCAGAGGAGGTAGATTACAAAGAGTATGACTTTTTATACAGACAAGAGGATCTGGAACTCTTTTTTGAAGGTGATGGCCTTATAGTTTTCAAGAATAAACACGAGACAGCAAAGGTATATGAGGTTAATACTACCAGATACATAAAAGATTATGAAGGGCTACTCGTGGCGAGTAGAGAGGAAGATATCACAAGTTCACTTTATCTGATCGGTGATCAAGATGAGCTTGGTGGTCACTTTGTGAAGAGAACTCTAAATTACACGATGAAGTCTCCTGTTTATTATGAGTTGGAAGATCCCAAATTGAAGTATGTAATATTTACCACATCACAGCATATTGACTCGGATAATTGGGATATGGATGGCCGTCCAATGGTAAAAAATATGGGGTTGACACCTGCTTTTGTGAATGTAGAAGGAAAGGAAAACAACATTATCTTTACAAGATTTTACGATACATATTTACCCGGCTATATTATCTCTTTTGGGGCATTTG
>JAXHTN010000245.1:0-2908 GCA_034190145.1 Halobacteriota archaeon
ATTTCATCCATTATGGGGGTCACCTTCATAAGAAGACCGAGGTCCAGCTTGGTTGAACCACCTGCCTTTCCGGTGTCGAATTTGATCTCTCCTGTTAGTGCACCTTCCATGAGCACGGTGGCCAGCTTAGCAGCGTTTAAGGCCATATCCTTTGCAGTATCTTCGTCAAGGATGAACGCTACGTCAGGATTTTTGTATAGGACTCCTTCGCCACCGTGAGTTGAGACCTCAAGCCTAATCTTGAGATGAGCCGAGACACCGGTACCTATTATCGTAAAATTTGCAATAACATCACCAAATCCCGTGATCTTTGCTTTCAGTTCATCGCTTGTTTTTGAAGTCTCTTCGATAGCCTTCAGATAGGTTGGAAATATCCCAGTATTAAACCGACCGGAGTATGCTTCTTTAAGTTCTTCTATTGCTCCCATTTTTCCTCACACCTGCTCCCGTCTTTTACATTTGTTTAGTATTAATTATTATAATCTTTTCTTAAATGATATTTCATTTTGATGGTGGGGTGGAGGTAAGGAATTTCCCTCAAGATTTTAAAGACCAGCAACTTAAAAATGTGTCTTTACCCCCAATCCGAAAAGGTATGCCAGCATTTAAATAATAAACGATCCAAAGACCTTTATCCGGTAGGTGTTTCTCGATGCTTCGCGTATTTGTAGGCTCCACGTTTAGAGATCTGGAAGGGGAAAGGGGGCAGCTTCTTGAAGAGTTGGATGAAGCGCTCACAGGCGTTGGCATGGAAAGATTTATCCCCGACGGAAGAACCTCCCAAGAGGTTGGAATAGGCAATTTGGAGGATAGCGACATCGCTATTTTTCTTATCTCACCTAACTACGGTTCTCTTCTCAAAGATTGCAAAATTCAAGATTGTGACCCGGATTGTCCGATGTCAAAGGATAACGGTACAATCTCCTACACTCATTGTGAGTACTATGCAGCACGCTTCAAAGAAGGCAAACCCCATCAAACATATATTGTCGATAGTGGCTGGGATGATTCAGGTATCTCAAGTAATGCTTTAGAATTTAAAGAAGAGGTTGAAGAAAACGAGTTCTGCCCGAGAATTTCAGATGTTGAAGGGATAACCGGACATTTAGCCAAAAACATAGCAAAATGGTACTCTGAAGATAGGGTTATAAACCTATCAGATTTTTGTGGAAGAAGAGACGAACTAAAAGAACTTTTGGAAAAGATGGACGAGCCTGTCGAAGTCTGGGGCATCGGAGGGGTCGGGAAGACCACCCTGATCCATGTGGCATTACTCATCAAAAAGTTGGAAGGAAAAAAGATCATAACTTTAGGGACAAGGCAGTCTTATGCAACTAGTTCAGGATACATTCATTTCAGTCAAAAATTTAAAGATAGTCAGAATGAGATTATTGGAGAAACAATAACACTAAGTGACATCATGGACGCTATGTCCGTACCTGAAGAGTTAAGAATAAGACTGATAGATAAAGACGAACAGATAAGGGCGCTATCTTCCATGATAGAAGAAGGGAATGTTATTCTTTTTATAGATGATTTTCATCTTGCTGATGATGAGGTGAAAGAGCTTGTAAGAACGATAAAAGGCGGTATTGTGCTCTCTTCTAAAAGAAATACGGGTGTGAAAGGAGAAAAGGTCCGCCTTTATGGTATAAAAAGTGATGAAAGAGATGAGCTTATAGACCACCTTGAAGAGAAGTTTTTGAAATCGAACGAAATCAGTAGTCAAGCAAGAGAGAAGATAAAAGAGATTGCGGAGGGACACCCTGTATCGACCGAGCTACTCATCAGAAATTACCAGAAGATAGACTTCAAAGAGCTTGAGAATTATAGGAAGGGACTTGATCTTTCAAATCAGGATCAATCAAGCGAGGTCCTTTTACGAGTAATTGAAGATATTCTGAGTGAAGAAGCACTTGATCTCTTGAAGAATCTATCAGTGATAAATACCGAACTTGGAAGTAATCTTCACAGAGGCACGATCATAGAGACCTATAAAAGCAGATACGGTGATTGCGTCAAAATTTTCAATGAACTGATCGACGCCGGTATGCTTGAGAAGAAAGAGAATGAAGAAGGAGTTTACCATTTCTCCTACCATCACATCCAGGATGCAGTATTAGGTACAGAGAATAAAGAGATACATAGAAGAGCAGTAGATTACTACGAAAATAAAAAGAAGAAGTTTGGAGTGTGTAACGATGATCTTGTAGAGGTCCTCTATCACCGATCGATATCAGATCCTGGCGTAGAGTTGGTGGGTGTTTTTCTTAGGCTCGGTGGAGAATTAAAACCTGTAAATTACGGCTTTAAAAGATTGATTGATGTTGGAGAAAGACTGAAAGCAGACCTAAAAGAAGAATGTAAAGCACCGGTTCTGGGCACTCTCGGAATTTTATACAACAATTTAAGAAGATTTACTGAGGCTGAAGAGGCATATAAAAAAGCTCTTGAGATATATGAAAGACTCGCTGTAGAGAGTCCTGATGCTTACACTCCAGACGTTGCAACGACTCAGAACAATCTCGGGAATTTATACAGCAATTTAAGAAGATTTACTGAGGCTGAAGGGGCATATAAAAAAGCTCTTGAGATATATGAAAGACTCGCTGTAGATAGTCCTGATGCTTACATGCCAGACGTTGCAACGACTCAGAACAATCTCGGAGCTTTATACAGCGATTTAAGAAGATTTCCTGAGGCTGAAGAGGCATATAAAAAAGCTCTTGAGATACGTAAGAAACTCGCTGTAGAGAGTCCTGATGCTTACATGCCAGACGTTGCAACGACTCAGAACAATCTCGGAGCTTTATACTACGATTTAAGAAGATTTAATGAGGCTGAAGAGGCATTTAATGAAGCTCTTGAGATAAGTAAGAAACTGGCTGATAAAAGCCCTGATGCTTAC
>JAXHTN010000246.1:0-2887 GCA_034190145.1 Halobacteriota archaeon
AATTGTGATTACGACACTGTGAAGAGATCATCCAGGTCTCTTCTGTTGAATATTCATCATAGACCGGGCAGTTAAATACACTCGAAATAAAGTCCCTCTCCCCTTGAGTAGATGTCTCAGAATTTACTGAGATGAATTTGGGGCGAATATGGAACTTATCTTCTGTTGATATAGATCTGGCGATCTCGAGGATGCAAGATGCATAACCGACGAGTAGATCTGGTTTTGAAACTCTGAGACGAGATATCTGCTCCTCCACTGAGATATTGGACGGAATATGGGATCTTTCGGGCAAAAAACCGAGACCGGGAATCTTCACATCCGTCCATTTAATATAATTATGTTTGTGCCAGGGCCTGAACCCGATCATAGTATACACCCTCATACTTGTAAGAAGATAGAAAACAAATGTTGCCTTTGAAAATATAAATGACAGAGGTTTACCAGAAGACCCTGTTGTTGTCGAATGATGGCATTTTTCAATATTAACTCCGTCTGCGACTATTCCTTTCGGAAAGTTTTCACGGACCTCTTCCTTGGTTATAAATGGCAGTTTTTTTAGGTCTTCCAGATGATGTATGGAACTGATATCCACTCCTGCATCATCATATTTATTCCGGTAATAAGGAACATCTTTGTAGGCACGTTGGATCTCTCGAATCACCCTTCTTTCAGCCAACTTTCGTTGCCATTTCGAAGGCATTCGGGGATTGATATAGATCTTTATAATACCTAATAATCCCCACCACATAAGTCCTACCAACTCTTTACCATTAGCCAAATATGAAAAGTATACCTTTTTTACCATTCTTGCGGCGGATATATCATCTTCTATTTGAATAGGATAATTTGAGTCGGTCAACGACCTTCCTCCACCAATGATCGAACCACGGTGTGCGACCCATCAGAAGTCCTTGGAATGTCTTTTACTTCTTCCACGACGATATGTACTTCTTCGCCGAGCAGGCTCTTGAGGTTGTTCACGATCATACACCTAGATGCCCCTCCTTCAACGAAAGGAGAAATATTGTTTTTATTTTTTACAATATCGTTTACAACTAACACCTTCACTTTATTTATTGTCTCCTGAATTATCTGAAATTTGGCTATCGAAGGGACATGCTCTATCGCAAGGGTCAAATTGAAGGGGTGAATTAAACGTTTATCTGGCAATAATATTGAGTCTGTTTTACGCCCATTGACCATCTTTAGAAGCGGCATTGGATTACCACAAGAACATTTCTTATCGCTTAATACCGCCATATCCCCAAGTCCGGAATACCGAATTATGGGGGTTGCTTTGTTAGTGAGATCAGTTATCACAACCTCCCCCGGTTCCCCAGGTAAAACTGGCTCTCCGTCTTTAAGCAATTCGAGGACTACATTTCCATTCTGTACATGCAATCCTTCATGTTTGAGACATTCTACAGCTATCACTCCGGCTTCGGTGGAACCATAAAGACTGATCAGTTCTCCATTAAAGACTCCGTTGATGACTCTTCTCGTGTGCTCATCTAATAGCTCTGCAGTAGTAATTATTATCTGTGGTTGAGGTGGAGTTACGCCCATTTCCCTACAAAAGAGCGCTATATTCTTGAGCACACTTGGATAGATGAAGAGAAGGTTCGGACGATGGCTCTTGAGGGCTTGTAAGAGGTTTATAGTATCATCACAAGCATCGAGGTATTGTGTATCTACACCCCATAGATCTGAAGTAGATTCCACAGTCTGATTTACAAGATTTTCAGCTGCCTCTTCTCCTTGCACAAAGACTGTTGTCAGTCGTAATTTCCCCATGTTGAGAAGAAGTGGTTTAATAAGCCTGGAGAGTGCTCCTGAGGGGTAAGGACAAAGGATCGTATTCTGTCTGTATATCTTAAGCGGAGACCCTGTTGAGCCTGAAGTGCCAAAGACAGTGTGGTCCTCTGTGTTTATGTTTTTCGACAAGACAGGGGAGTTTTTTCTAATATCATCTTTTGTTATGATGGGAAGTTTGGAAATATCAGCAATTGATTGGATATCCTCCGGTCTAACTCCGGCTTCATCATACTTCAGGCGATAGAAATCACAATTCTCGTAAGTGTGATCGATCAAATCCTTGAATCTCTCTGTTTGTACCTTGGTGTAATCTTTTCTTACAGTTCGCTCTTCATTGATTATGTGGAAAATATAACTCAAAAGGCCGATGCCACCAGATAACTTTTTTAACATTATAACACACCACCCACATTCTGTAGTTTAATAACCTGATCCGTCAACAGAGAAGATCCAATTATTAAAATTCCCAAAAAGAGAACAGTAATCACCTTTTGCAGCCGTGTTTGGCATATACCCTTACAAAAACGCTTCGGAATAAGCCTACCAGTAATTGAATTCACATCATTCACCTCTTACTAACCCTTTATATTAATTTTATCATGTTTATGATAATTATTCTAACATATTTAGAAACAATACTATATAAATATGTTGAAATTACATATTATTAGTATATGGGTAATTTTGAAAAGGGGAAGATACGGACAAGATTAGTCGTAGGGTAAACCTTATACGAGGTCACATCAAAAGACTTCTTGGTTTATATTTACATGACAAAAGTCATAAATCCTCGTCGTAGAAGGGGAAGGTTGCGAGGTTATTGGATATATTGTCGTCCATTGGTCACCATATATTATTTTCATCTCGGAATTATTTGTCCGTGAAAGTTTCTATAAAAAACTTGGATTCAGAGAGCGCTCGGAGATGGCCAATTATATTATGCCATTACCATAATCAACGGATAGATAGTTTGTTCTTATAATATCCAGAATAAATGGCGCCAAGAGGATTATGAGCAAGCACGCGGTCCTTTACTGCAAGCGTCGTGACAGGCGCTTTTGAATATTTC
>JAXHTN010000247.1:0-2859 GCA_034190145.1 Halobacteriota archaeon
CATCTCCTGTGATGATGCAGTAACATCTTCAGAACTCGCACTCAGCTCTTCTGCATTTGATGCAAAGAGTTGTGCCTTACCCATCAACTTCTCTGCGAACTCGATCTTGGCTTTCTTTGTATTCTCGTCCGTATTTCGGACTTCATCTTCCAACTTTTTACCTTCTCGAAGTTTTTCAACCATCAACCTGAATGAATTGACAAGTTGGTTCATATCTCCTTTTGACTCAAAAACAATATTATGTGTTAGGTCACCAGATGCAACAACATTGGAAGCTTCCGAGAGTGCCTTTATCGGGTCCATAATCTGATCAAGCATACCATTAAGCGAGTTTACTATTACGCTAACTTCATCCCTTGTCAAGACATCTGCTCTCTTCGACAGATCTCCGGTCTTTGCAATCTCTTCCATGACCTTCCCAACTTCCTTAATAGGGCTTATTATCATGATGGGGCCAAGGACCGTTCCAATGAGGGCTACAAAAGCAAAGATTGCAATTATGGCAAGTATGTTTACTGACATACTGAAATCACTCGTTCCTATCCATATACCAAGAAAGAGGGTCATAGTCATAACAGTAAAGACTATTGACAAAAGCTTAGTGAGCAAAGAAATTCTATATTTTAGATAGAAGCCACTCATGATTAAGATTAATATTGGCATTGTAACAGCAACAACAACTAAAAAATTACCAGAATCCACCGTATATCCTCCTTAATGTTTACCAAAATATATAGGAAATGGTGGGTGATTTAAATATTATGGCCAAATTAATAAACGATATGCCATAATTATTCGACATCAATCTACTTGATGTGAACATCGATCGTGTGACTGTCCTGCAACCAATAAAATCGATTGTCTCACGGTTCTATTGAGAAGTTATTTTAATGTTTGCACCCAACAAGATGATGTGACAAGGGATGTTTTGTGGACCGAGAAGTACAGGCCAAAGAGCTTGGAAGAGGTAGTGGACCAGAGAAGTGTTGTCGATCATCTCAAGTCGTATACTAAGGAAGGGACCATTCCAAACCTAATATTTTTCGGCCCAAGCGGAACCGGAAAGACCTCCACAGTCTATGCAATATCAAAAGAGTTGTATGGTAGCTTCTCAAATGAGAATATGACATATTTGGATGCATCTAATATATTTGGGATGGGAAAGAGCTATCTGAAGTCAGAAGAACGATTTAAAAGATTTTATGATGATTATAAACCAGTTATTGAGATATTCAAGGAGATAATAAATGAATACTCCAGTCTTGCCCCACTTAACACAAATTTCAAGATAATCTTCTTCAACAATGCAGAATATTTAACCATAGACGCTCAACAGGCTCTTAGAAGGATTATTGAGAAATATAACTATACAACAAGGTTCATCTTCGCAACGACATATCCATCAAAGCTCATCTCACCGATAAGATCTAGATGTCTGAATCTTCATTTCAGTAGATTGTGTGATGAATCTTTATCACAACTTTGTCTTATGATGGCGAAAAATGAAGGTGTGGGGCTCACAGATGACGGGATCAATGCTGTCATCTATGTTGCAAAGGGGGACGCTAGAAAGGCAGTAAATACATTGCAAGCAGCATCAGTATCAGGATCGGAAGTGGACGCTCTTAAGGTATTTAAGGTGACGAAGAATATGCGTCTTATGGAGGCAAGTGAACTGATCGAAGTTGCCATGGATGGGGATATTTTAGGAACAAGAGATGCAATAGATAGAATGCTAGTTGATCAAGGATTATCCGGTGACGAGATCATCTCAAGGGTGAGGCTCTCTGTTTTGAATCTTGGAATATCTGAAGAGAGAATGGCACGCCTTCTTGCATGGATTGGTGATACTGATATGAATATCTTGGAAGGGCTTAATGAGAGGATACACCTTGAAGAGATGTTCTCCAAGTATAAAGGGTGTTGATGGCCCAAAGATCATAGATTTTTACTGAACGGGTATTGTTGTGCGAACTGAGATCGTAACTGAAGGAATAACTGAAGTACTAGTACCGATTCTTGAAGAGAGTGCAAACTACCCGCCTTCCTCAGCACCTGTTTTTTATAATCCGAAGATGGAACTGAATAGGGATATTAGCATAGCGTGTATATCAGCCTTCTCGGGAAAAGAGAATCTTTCATATGTTGATTGTCTGTCTGCAACCGGAATTATGGGTCTCCGAGTGGCCAGTGAGGTTGGAATTTACGTAACGATAAACGATAGAAGTCCGATGGCTTTCGATCTTATTAAAAAGAATGTTGAGATGTCGGGAAAGGATATCACAATAAATAACGGAGATGCAAATCAGCTTCTGCGAAGGGAAAAATTTGATATTGTAGATATTGATCCATTCGGATCCCCGACTCCTTTTCTTGATTCGGCATCAGTTTCGGTGGAGAAACTTCTCTGTGTAACTGCAACTGACACAGCCCCTCTTTGTGGCGCACATAAGAATGCAGGAATACGGAAGTATTCCGCAATCCCACTTAACACTGAATACCACAAGGAGATGGGGGCACGTATCTTACTTGGAAAGATAATTCGAGATCTTGCACCGTATGATAAATCAGGTGAACCCTTGCTCACGTTCACGTCCCGTCACTTCTTGAGGGCTTTTGTAAAGATAGAAAAGGGTGCAAAGAAGGCAGATGAATCTATGAAAGAGCTTGGGTTTATTATGCACTGTTTCAACTGTGGTTATAGAGATTCCTTAAAGGGGCTTGCAATAAATAGCCCTGAAAAATGCCCCCTTTGCGCTTATAAATTGAGTCTTGCTGGTCCGCTATACATTGGTAAGATCCAGGATAAGGTGTTTTGTAAAAAAGTTATTGAGGGGCTGGAAGTTGGAAGACCAAAGA
>JAXHTN010000248.1:0-2849 GCA_034190145.1 Halobacteriota archaeon
TCAGTAGAATAGGCCACAACTGCCGGAACAACCGGTAGAACACATGGATTGATAATACTTAACATCCCGAAGAGGAAGGCAACAAGTGGATTTATCATTCTCGTCTCATGTATATTTACTTTTTACTAACCATATAATAGCAAGTGCTGATAATCCTAAAAGAGATCCGAAACCGGGTGATTGTTGCTGGGGCGGCTCTTCTCCATTGACCACTGCCAACATAATTTTGTTGAAGATATCACCATCCCTATAACCCACCACTCTGTATGTCTCTTCGCCATTCGGATCTGTAAAGACTATGGTCGGTAAATTTTCCACACCATATTCGAATGCCAATTTGTAGTCAACATCCGTATCTACTTTTATGTTGACAAATTCTTTAGACGTTGCAATTACCTCAGGGTCCATGTATGTTTCATTATCCAGCATCACACACCATCCGCACCGGTCTGCATAAAAATCTATCATAACAGGCTTATTTTGCTCTTTTGCAAGGATCGTGCCCGCATCATATGTATGCCACTCAATCGATTCTGCTTGAACCACCGTTCCTACAGAAAGAAGAATAAGAAGTACCAAGGTTACTTTTAAAATATTCATAATTATAGAGTTGTCTTTACATTGTCATTAAACTTTACATGCTGAAACCTTATCAAACCCTTTACAAGCCGTTTCATAAGATTTATATGTTCACGTAACTTACCTTAAGTATATAGAGGAAGTGTAAGTCCGTGGATAGAGAAGAATTTATTGAGAAATTCAAACATGTGCTGATACTGGTGTTTGTTATATTGACAGGGTTGATCTACTCAAGAGGGGCTTCAGCAAGTAAACTTGCCCTCTCTGATGTATATGCAAAGCAGACAATTGAAAGTGGTGATAAAAAGATATACGACAAGTGTGAACTAGTAGGGGAAGAGTATATTAGATCTGATTCTTCGATGACTTACAACCCTCAGGGCATACCTTTCATGAATCTAGAACAATGCGGAAAGAAGAAAGAAGATTACTCCCAGGGGGATGTGGAAAAGCTCTATTGTGCCGCTCCGTGTGAAACGTATTGCCACGTATATGCAAAAGCTGATGCAATATCTATTGTAACATTAGATGGAGGGTTAACGTATCAACCAGAAGTTGATTACGATCTTTGTGTCAACTGCGGAATATGCTTCAAGAATTGCGGTTATCACGCAATTGAATGGATCAACTCGGGGGAGATCGTAGAATGAAGCGCAGAGAATTTATGACTAGTGGATGGAAGACACTCAATATTGCCTCGTTTCTGACATTGGGTGGGTTCGTAGGTAGCCTCGGTGCGACAGCTGGTGCTTCAGGTCACCCTGATGCTATTATATGCTACGAATGCCGTGCCTGTGTCAAGGATTGCCCGGTCAATTTCGATCCCGCAGGTTTTGTGCTTGCAGGCAGAACAAACAATCCGGAAAGGGAGATGCTTGCAGAGATCGATGTTGAGGAGTATAAGATGCTTACTGGTGACGATATTACAATTGAGCAGCTCTATGAGATGGATCCTTTCATTCAAGTTTATGTTAAAGAGAGGGAGGAACCTCAGCTTGTTAAAAATATCGTGGGTGAAGGTCTCACGCTCACTCAGACCTATAAGATGCCTGCAAGAGATGTTGCTGAGTTCTGTTTATTGTGCAGATTGTGCTCTGTTAACTGTCCTGTTGGTATTGAGCTTACGGATTATACGATCGATCTGAAGATTAATGGCAGATACGGGAAGAATGGAGAGGTAGTTGGAGAGTTATAAAGAGGAGAGGCTGCTTATGGATTTTACAAGAAGAGAAGTTATGAAGATTGCAGCATATACTGGTTTTGTTGCAACTGTTCCTATAGGTTTGCAGGGTTCGATAGGTTCGAAGATGGAAGCAACCGAGGTTCCCGGAACCGGAAATATGTCTGAAGAAAATATTTCAAAAGTGGATGTTGACGCTTTCCTATCCGGTTGTGCAAGATGTGGTGTCTGTGCAACGGTATGCCCAAAGGATGCGATCAGGTATTCTACAGTCTTTTTACCAATTTTAACTCCTGAAACCCGTGATAGATGCCCAAGTACACTAGAATGTTCTGTCTGTATGAGATACTGCCCTACAAACGCAGTTAAAAGCGCATTTGAACCGCTAGGGTACGAGAATACTGCATTATACAAGAGAGAACAGCGCCTGGAAGAGCTGGAATAGTTATTTATCCCCTCTTAGCAGGTCCTCGATTTTTTCATATTTTGAGAGTATCTTGAGGCTTGTGATCGTCGGAGGGGCCATTATTATCTCCCTATTTCTCAATTTAAGAAGAGTCTCTTTTGGTGTGAGCCACTCACAGGCTTCTATCTCTCTTTCGTATGGTGTAGGTACCTGTCCGTCAGGTATCATAACTGAGAAGAATCTTGCGTGGAACCTTACAGGTGCGATCTTTGGGGCGAGTTTGTGATAGAAGTACTTCAGGTTGCCTGTATCATAGTAGAGATCTTCCTTTCTCATCATCTCTGACATTGTCATATCGGAGTTGTTGATCATCTCTCGATATTTTTCAAACTTCTCTCTTACAGAGTCATCTTCAAGATCTGGATATTTACCGGTCGTATTATATGCGAGAAGCACACCTGTCTCCTCATATAGCTCTCTTATGGCTGCAATGTAATGTCCAAGACTCTTATTAGGATCATCGTGGGAGATGACCTCATGGGCATCATCTCTTGTTATCCCTATACACCTATCCAGAGACTCGCTGAGGTAGTCCTCCTCATCCATCTCTCCGCCGGGGAAGACATAAAAACCTCCGAGGAAGGGGAGATCCCTTCTCCTTTTGGTCATGAAGACCTCAAAAGG
>JAXHTN010000249.1:0-2828 GCA_034190145.1 Halobacteriota archaeon
CCTTCCTCTTCTTCTATGCATCCAGAAAACATCGTGATTCCCATAATTAACAATAAAGTTATCAAGCCCAAAATATCAATTCTCATAGACATTCATTCAGCTCTGCCATTTATAAAGGCGAATGATTTTGAGCCTTTCCATATATTGGCATAACTAATTTCTTCCATACCTCAAAAGAAAGATTGAAGTTAAGGATAGTGCACCAATTGTACCGATACCTATTGTTATCCAGAGGACTAAAGGCGTTTTTACCGTAAATAGAACGGGTATTCTGAGTGATGCGCGTTGCCAAGTCCTGAAGGTTTGTTAGATTTCCCTTCAAAAGCTGTGATCAAAAGACTTTCCAAATACGAGCCCTTCTCAAAGCCTTTAGGTACTCGAATTGTAAGATTCACCATCGCACTCTCTTTTGGATTTAGAAAAAACACTAACGGAGTGATAGCGGTATATCACCGGTGTTTACAACATATATCGCTGATGAGTGGCTACCGCCTGGGTTGATCTGCTTGATGTCGATCTTATCAGGAGACGCTCCTACACCGAGTGCCTATGCGCTCTGCAATGTAGGAAGCAGTATAATAAGGCTAAGGAAGATGTTGAAAATAATAGTCCTTCTTCTCATATCATACCCCCAATAAAAAATAAGAGAAGATAGTCAAGCAAACTCTGCAACAAAGAGCAAAATGCCCTCTTATTCGCCTCCTGCCCAATCCGGAACCTTAAGAGATGGCAATATCCTCTGCGAACTCAAAGTCGGTTATATCTGCTGGAATTGATTCTGAGAAGTCATCAATACTATCACCGTTCAATAATAGAGCCATAGAACCTCTGTGTAGAATCCAGATTCATCATCCGCCATCTCGGCTGTCACAGCTGCGTTGTGTGTTCCGGTGTTTTTGACAGCAATCTGCTTTGTATCTGAGTTCAGACCTGTTCCAACTGTCCCAAAAATTTGATTGGCTGGAGTGTTGAAGTTGCCCATGGAGTCTTCAAGAAGTTGACCGATTCTTCCCAGATAAGTTGTGGATCCATTGATCCGCTTTGGCAGGTGGGGGCTATGAAACGTCATAACAAGGCCATTGTAATGGGAGACTGTTTGGCATTCATGGTAACACCACTACCGCTTGTATGTGGCATAGTTGGCGAGGGATGGATTAGATTGCAGGGTAGAAAAAAGTGGAAAGAGATAAATGAGCACGGATGAACGTTTAATAAGTTCGAAAAATCCATATTCTTGCCTAAAAAACCCCTAAAAGACATGAACGTCCTCTGCCTTAAACATAACATATACTCGATCAGGTTTTTCAATCTCCTTTTCAATATATGAGCGACGAGTCAAGAATATTGAGATAAAGACACCTACGTCAACCAATACTCTTGTGAATATACCTCTGGATTCTACCTCTTTTATACTACCCTCTAACACATTTAGGTCGCAATCACAAGGATTTTTCTTGTCCTCATATTTCGTCAGTTTGATATCTTCCGGTCTTATGAAGACATGGACTAAACCGTGTTTTTTGGTTGTTGAGCTTATATTGGAGTTCATTCCTGAGACATTTACCGAACTCAGTCTATCACACTTATTCAATTCGGAAACTCCCCAAAATAGATTTTCATCTCCCACAAACTCGGCTACAAATCTTGATTTTGGCTTTCTGAATATCTCTTCAGGCAAGCCAACCTGTATAATGCTACCATTGTCCATAACGCCAATTCTGTCTCCAAGTGTGGCAGCTTCTTCGAAATTATGAGTTACGTGGATCGTGGTGATTTTGAGCTTTCTGTGTATTTCTTTCAGTTCAACTGAGAGCTTCTGCTGGGTCCTTGGATCAAGTGCTGATAACGGTTCGTCCAAAAGTAGAACTTTCGGATTCACTGCAAGAGTTCTTGCCATCGCAACCCTCTGACTCTCACCACCACTTAAGGTGATTGTGTTTCGATGTAAAAGACCATCTAATCCGAATAAACTTGAAAGCTCGCTCAATATCTTGTCTATTTCTTTTTTGGGGTAGTTATTAACCTTCATCCCAAACTCAATATTCTCCTTGACGCTTAGAAAACGAAATAAGGCGTAATCCTGAGGAACATACCCCACACCTCTCCTTTCCGGCGTCATTCCTGTCATATCCAAACCATCTATTTTAATTCTTCCACTCTTGGAATTGCAAAGCCCCGCGATACTTTCGATAAGCAAGGTTTTTCCACTACCTGTGGGTCCAAGAAGTACAAAGTATTCGCCTTGATCGATATCAAGATCAATATTTTTAAGCGAAAAATCCCGGAAAGTCTGCGAAAGATTACGAATCTGTATCATACGGACCATTCCTTCTTTGCAACTTTTCTTGCAATGGTTAGGACTAACATCGAGATAGATAGCAGTATCAGGATAATTGCCATTGCCTTCTCTACATCCGCCGTCTCAAGACTTAGAAAAATTGCAGTCGGTAGAGTCTCAGTCTTCATCTTTGTTGCACCTGCGAGAGTCACAGTCGCCCCGAACTCTCCGATTGCACGACCCCACGTCAAAATACCTGCGGCAAAGACCCCATTTTTTGATAGCGGCATCGTAACCTTAAAAAAGGCATCAAATTTTTTACAACCAAGAGTTCTAGCCACTTCTTCATATCTTGGATTTATCCCGTCAAATGTTGACTTCATCAGCCTGATACAAAGAGCAGAGACTACAATAAACTGAGCCAGGATTATCCCGGATGAACGATCTCATTTAAAGCAACGTTCTCTGTTCCAACCTTACGCAATGTATCCAGTACAGTCGGTTGCCTCTTTCCACCAACAAGCATCCTTGTGGAATCAGCTTTTGGATC
>JAXHTN010000025.1:0-5479 GCA_034190145.1 Halobacteriota archaeon
GATCTCTTTTGCTTGCGCATTTATGAGACTCGCAAGCTTCTCTTTTGCCTCAAGAATTGCGTTCTTTGCAGCGAGGCCGTCCGAATGAAGAGAGGACGGATTGCCAAAATTCTCCTTCATATATGGCAGCATCACCTCGATGACCCTGGGGTCTACTGGGGATCCTCCACCATAGTCAAAGTATATCCGGCCCATAAGAGGTACCTCAGAAGCTCAGTACAGCATCTGCATCAAGGATCAGATCGTTGAGTGTTGCCGCTCCAACCACCTTTGCAGAGTCAACGAAATCTCCTCTATCAAGTCCGAGTAGCTGCGTGCTCTGCTCACACACCATAAGCTTCACACCAGCATTTATTGCCTGATCCATGACCTCTTTAAGCGACGGGAATGCACCCATCTTAATCTTCTCTGCTTCACCCTTCTTTACGACTGTAACTCCTTTTATCATGAAATAGACTGTTGCATCAATATCCATTGCAACCGCAGTGGATGCAAGTATAAAAGGTGCATAAGTCTTCTCAGGTGTATCAACACCGCTCATCTGAACATATATTATCTTCTTATTTGCCATATTCAACCTCCTTTTAACCCTTCTTCTTTATCAAAAAAATAATATTGTCTCCCTCTTTCTCCATCTTTAGAATCTCGTTTCCTGTTCTCTTGGCAAATCTCTGAATATCTTCTTCAGCAGCGGGATCATCGGCAATAAGTTCAAGAATCTGCCCCTCTTCTAAAGTATCTATCTCCTCTCTTGTCTTTAAAAGAGGCATTGGGCAGTAAAGCCCAATACAATCAACGGTTTTATCCGGATTTTCAGACATATTTGTCTCTTTAGCCCTCCTCAATTTATCTTTGAGGATATTTTTTTTGCGAATTCTTTACATTCATCAAACCCTTTCTTATCCGGTTTTCTCTTGATCCTCAGACCAGGCTCTATCACTTCCATCTCAAAGATATGTTTCATCGTGTCTGTCATCATCCCGACAGCTTCTCCTGTCCAACCGTAAGATCCGAACGCAGTTCCAATAACACCCTTTAGATTCACCTTCTCCATCTTGAATAGGAATCTCTTCATTGCAGGAATAAGGTCGTGGTGATAGGTAGGCGATCCAAGAATCACAGCGTCGTAACTTGGGAGATCCGCAGGAACTGCATCCTTTATCTTCACTACTGTAACTTCTGTGTCAAGGGCTTTCAATTCCTCTTCGATTGCATTTTTCATAGCCTCGGTGTTACCGCTCCTTGTTTCGTATATAATGATTGCTTTACTCATCGGACTTACTCCCTACATCCTCGGATCATTATGTTCCGGACCCCCACAATCTGGTATGTAACATGTTGCGTCAATAAACGAACACGCTTCCTTGCATGATGGACAATTCTCGGGTGGAGCATCTGCCTGAAACGTGTATCCACATTCCGAACATTTCCAATGTGTCATATTTACCTCCTTCTAACAACTTCCGAATCCATCAAACTCATTCAGATCTTTTGTGCCCTCCCAGACTCCGTGAATATTACATCTGGCTCTTGCCTTCATCACGTGTGGGTGGGTTAATTTTAGTGGGATAACCACTTTTGGATCGGTAAGTTCAGCTGTAAGATTGACTCTTGTGAGGAATGTCTCCCCTGAGTATAACTCGATCCACTCTATGAAATGAGTGGGTTCATTTGGGTGTTTGAGAAGTTTTCCTACCTCTATAGTTACTTCAAAAGGCTCTCCTGCTTTTGCAAGTTCTGGCGCTTCTATGACTGGCGTGTGCTTCTTTTCAAGATCAGTCATCTCCTTTGCATCTTTAGCCTTGTTTATCCCACAGAGAATATCTGTTTCGCATGTTTTTTCCATATTCTTACACTCTCCTGATTTTTACCCCATCAGGCCCATCTCTTCACCACAGCAGTATAGTGCACCACCGCCGACTTTAGTCACTTCAACTTCATTGCCGCAGATCTCGCATTTGAACTTTTCACCTATTTTTGATACTCCCATATCTCTCACCTCCTATTCAAATTTTAAAATACTTGCCTCAGTAGTTCTCACACAGAACTTCATAATATCCTTTGGGATGGTTGCATAGAGGACACTCTTCAGGTGGTTCTTCACCCTCATGGATATAACCGCATTTCCTACACTTCCACTTAACTGGCTCTTCTTTTTTGAGTAGCTCACCACTCTCAAGATTCTTAAGAAGAGATTCGTACCTCTTGGCATGTTCTTCCTCAACCTTGGAAACCGTCTCAAAAAAGGCAGCAGCTTCGTCTTCACCCTCTTTTCTTGCTATCTTTGCAAATTCTGGATACATCTCTGTGTATTCGTATGTCTCGCCTTCTATTCCGGTTTGAAGATTCTTTTTGGAGTCTCCTATCCCTTTCAAAAGCTTAAAGATAAGTTTAGCGTGTTCGTGTTCATTTATTGCAGTTTCTTCAAAGAAATCTGCCAATTTTTCGTAACCTTCTTTTCTGGCAACCTTGGCAAAGAAATCATATTTGTTCCTTGCCTGACTCTCTCCTGCAAATGCAGCCCAAAGATTCTCTTCTGTTCTTGACATGTTGATTCACCCTCTTGGTTGGACCCAATCACCTATCATCTTTTCCTCTATTTAAACCTTTTTTTGGCAAATCGGATACAATTCTACTTATTCTGTACCATAAGCCACGATATACCAATATAATTATACGAGGTTAAAAAACTTTGCTACGTTTTTCGTTAAAATAATAAAAAAAATTGCGAATATCAAAGTTCTTACATCATCTTCTCAATTCACTCTAGGATGATCTTATGTGATTTATCCTTAGTACACCGATTACAAATGTAACAATTGCAATGAAGAATGCATAATTATATGGTAATTCTGCCAGCCATAACGTCACCAAAATTATCATTACAAAGGCAATCAGCGTGAGTATCTCATTCAATTCTTTCTTATCCACATCTACCACCTCTCATTTCTTAGTTTGTTCTTTTAAATCTTTGCTGCCAGGTCACAGATAAGATCTATGACTGACTTCAGATGGATAAGGTCAGTGATTGTTCCTACTTCCTGAAAATAAACCTTTCCATCCTTGACTCTCAATATATTGAAGCTACCGAGATCTGATATTCTACTCTGAATTGATTGATCAAGTATCTTTTTTATCCTGTATTCATCATTCCCCATTATCTTAAGCTTTTTATCCATGATAGGGTTATCAAGCTCAATTTTTTCACCTAGAAGCACTCCCAATTTTTCAATTGAGATGTCATAAAATATTGAGAACTCCAGATCACGCTCTCCTTTCAGTGAGGCTGTGACTCTTGTATACATCACTCTGTTCTCAGTATATATATCAAGAACAACATCATACCCCCTATAAAGTCCCTTTATGCTGGAGTTTCTGAAGAAGGGGCCGTTCTTCTCATATTCAAGCCCAAGTTCCGAGGCAAGATTTCGCCACTTAATCACCCCTCTCCTACCTTGGATGAGGGAAGCAACTATCAAAAAGGAGAAGAACGATACACCAAATACCAGAACAAAATATAGATCTTCCATTTTCAGATCATTCAGGTCTTCGGACCGTCTTCCAACTCTTCAATATTCTTCTCAATTCTGTCCTTCATGCCAAGTTCCCATGCTTTGTTGAAGCAGACCTGCGCGTCTGAACATTGACTGAGTGTATCAAGAGCAATTCCTTTGAAGTGCCAAGCATCAACATTCTCCGGATCGAACTCCAGGACTTTATCAAAACACTCTATAGCCTCGAGGTATCTTTCGAGAAGGAGGTATGCGAGTCCCTTGTTATACCATGACGCAACATTTTCAGGACTCAATTCGATTGCATTGTTGTAATGCTTAATCTTCTCTTTTGGGTCTCCGGTGTCCAGTCCAAGATTGAACCATTCTTCGGCCGTCTTTCCATCAATTCTTTCTTCTTCTGACATCTTTTCCCCTCAACCGTGGAAATACTCTGAACCTCTATTCTGTGCCGGTGAACCACATTGTTCCTGTCCTGGTATACCAACAGCATCAGCTCTACATTGTCTACACAATCTGAACTGAGGCAAGAATTCTTCTGCAACTTTTCTTGCACCTTCAAGATCCTCACAGGTTGGCTCGTCCATATCGCTAAATTTGTAAAGAGGTATTAAAGGAATAATATTCATCAGTACAGCGCCGCGTTCTGCAGCCTCCTTTGCAATCTTTTCGACCTGTCCCGCATTAATCTCAGGAATAAGAACTGTATTGATCTTGACGACAAGTCCACTCTCACTTGCTTTTTTTACACCTTCAAGTTGGTTGTTTATAAGGATCTTTGCCCCTTCTTCTCCTTTATAATTATTACCATTATATTTAATATGGGAATAAATATTTTTACCAATTTCAGGATCTATGGAATTTATGGTTACTGTTACCGTATTTACGCCAAGGTCAATGAGTTGGTCCACTTTCTCAGGTAACAAAAGTCCGTTTGATGCAATACATCTCAAGAGCTCTGGAAAGTTATCTTGTACGAGTTTTAATGTCTCAAAAGTCTCTTCGTTATAAAGTGGCTCACCGGGCCCTGCAATTCCTACCACTTTCACATTTTCCATCTCCTTTATTGTCTTTTCTACCCTTTCGAGGGCCTCTTTTGGTGTTGTTATGCAGGAAGTCACACCTGGTCTGTACTCACACTTATCTATCTTCCTGTTACAGAAGTTACACTGGATGTTACACTTCTTTGCAACCGGTAGATGAATACGTCCCACCTGAAAATGTGCCTTTTCACTGTAACAAGGGTGTAAGCTTGTTAAATGTGCAAATTTAGACCCTATATCGTGCCATTGTTCATTTTTCATCGATTTTCTCCTTTGAATTTTCTATTATTTCCTCTATTTCTCTAACATCCCCTATTAAGGTTATATTGTCCATCTTTTTAATCTTCTCAACATTATCAAGGTCTACATCTCTCATCGTGAGAGTAAGTTCCTTTCCATTCGGTAAAATCGTAACAACATCACCTTTCTTCTGATCTACTGGGTATATATAGGTAGGAATCCTCGCCTTCATGGCTTGTGAGACTGTGTTCGTCACAAGAGTATCGGCTATACCATGAGCTATCTTTGCCGTGGTGTTACCGGTGGTCGGGCATATTAAAAGGAGGTCAAATTTTCCTATCTGAACCTGTCCCGCAATGAATGGAACATTCGGACCTTTTTCTACACTGAAATTCGGAAAAAACTCCTCGAGCGTCTCACGCAGTTTATACCATCTTATCACTTCTTCGCCACTTTTAGACATGAAGAGTTTGACTTCTATATCGGAGCTTTTTGATATACGAGTCATAATTTTGATCGTCTCTTCAATGTAATCTCCAGATCCTGTTATCCCCCAGGCAACCTTCAAAGTCATCTTAAGAGTCCTCCATCAAGTGCGCTTAAAACACTAACGATTCTATCTACAGTTTTATAAAGGCTCTTAAATCCTTCAGAATCCTCTTTCACACCCTCGGCAAGTTTATC
>JAXHTN010000025.1:5579-14005 GCA_034190145.1 Halobacteriota archaeon
TTCAAAGTCATCTTAAGAGTCCTCCATCAAGTGCGCTTAAAACACTAACGATTCTATCTACAGTTTTATAAAGGCTCTTAAATCCTTCAGAATCCTCTTTCACACCCTCGGCAAGTTTATCCTTAGACCAGAAAGTAATCCCCATATTCGCGCCGAAAGAACCTCCACCCACCGGGATCATCTCACTTATAAGATAGAAGTTCAGTATTGACTGAATGGCAAGTTCCTGACCTCCCACTCTGTCTCCACCCACGGCAATTGATGCACCGACTTTATTTTTTAGTATGGCCGGATCTCTTGCAACAATAGCCCTACATCTATCCATAGTCACTTTGGTTTGTCCTGAGAGGGTTCCCTGATAGACTGGTGTACCGATGATTACGGCATCAGCCCATTCGAGCTTATCGTATATCTCTTGCATATCATCTTTGTGAACACAACCATCTCGTTTCTTTACGCAGTAATCACAGTGAATGCAGAATTTTAAAGTCTTGTTGTGGCACGAAAAATACTCGGTCTCGGTTGAATACTTCTCCTTTGAGTAGTCTAGTGCTGCTCTTACTGCATAATCGGTGGATCCGATTCTTGGACTTCCCGAGATCCCAAATAACTTATAATTTCTCTTAGCTCCGATTTCCATGGTAACCTTCACAAAAGTTCATCTACTATTTATCATCTTCATCTTTATCTTCACGAATAGGTCCTTGGGAGATCCACATATAGGACATTGGTTCTGAGGATCTCGACCTTCATCTGTATAACCACACATCGTGCATTTCCATTTTACCATATTTTAGTCCACCTCTCCGAATATCGAATTGCAACACTTGTGAGGCTCGATATCTTCCACCTCATATATCTCATACTCCTCTTTTATTCCAACTTTCTCCAGCCCTTTGAATATTTCACTTGCTTCACTTGCTTCCCATTCACAGAAGATGACACCCTTTTCCTTATCCACAAGAGATCGTTTCCACATAGCACCCTTTACAAGTTTACATGAAGCACATTGATGGTTTATGTGCTGCAATATCGTCTTTTTATTTGATTTAAGTACCAACAGAAATTGTTTCATTTATTTAGTCCCCCATTCCTGATGTGTCTCCTGCATCAATTCCAAGATCACGTGCTTTGAGCACTCTTCGCATAATCTTACCACTCCTGGTCTTCGGAAGATCGTCCACATACTCGATCTCACGAGGCATCGCATGTGCTGCAAGACCAGTCTTAACAAAATCTTTTAGATCTTTTGTGAGGGCAACACTCCCTTCATAACCCTCGTTCAGTATAACGAATGCCTTGATGATGGAACCTCTTACCGGATCCGGTATACCTATTACACCGGCTTCCGCAACAGCCGGATGCTCTATCAGTCTACTCTCAACCTCAAAAGGACCAACACGCTCTCCGGATGTTTTAATCACATCATCGACTCGCCCAATGAAGTGAAAATAACCCTCATCATCTCGATATGCCGAATCACCCGATACAAACCAAGGGGTGAATTTGAAGTATTCCTTGAACTTCTCTTCTCTATTCCATATCTCTTTCATCATTGAAGGCCATCCTTTCTCAATTGCCAGATTTCCCATCTCGTTTACTGCAAGCTCCTTACCGATATCATCAATAATTGCAGCTTTCACACCAGGAAATGGTTTACCCATGGAGCCGGGTTTGATCGGAAGCGAAGGATAGTTTACAATCATCATCATTCCGCACTCGGTCATCCACCACGTATCATGAATGGGCTGTTTGTAGACATCCAGTGCCCAATGTATTACCTCAGGATTGAGTGGCTCACCAACACTGAGAATATGCCTCAAGGATGAGAGGTCATACTTTTTGGTTAGTTCATTTCCCTCTGCCATGAGTAGCCTGAATGCAGTCGGTGCACTGTACCAAACATTTACCTTCAGTCTCTCAATTGTAGAATACCATAACTCAGGTGAGAATCTTCCTCCGCGGATGATTGTACCGACACCGTTTAAAAGCGGAGCAAAGATGCCGTATGATGTTCCGGTCACCCAACCTGGATCCGCCGTGCACCAATAGGCGTCATCTTCCTTGAGATCGAGAACCCATTTCCCTGTCTGGTAGTGTCCGATCATTGCCCTTTGGGAATGTAAAACACCTTTTGGTTTTCCTGTGGATCCTGACGTATAGTGAATCAAAAGCGGATCTTCGAGATCAAGCCATTCAGGCTCAAAATCCTTGGAGGTCTTCTTCATATCATTAAAGTCTATTTCATCGCCTGCAGTATCACCAGAAATTATTATATGTTTAAGGCTCTTGATCTCTTTTATTGGAATTCTGCTCTTCATGAAATCGCTTGAGATTATCCCAATGGGATCACAATCGCTCATACGATCAAGTAGGCCATCTTTCATAAACGCTTCAAATACCGGTACTGGGATTGCACCCGTCTTAAGTATGCCAAGAAATGCAATGTAGAGCTCCGGTGAACGTGGCATGAATAAGAAGACCCGATCACCCTTTGAAATCTCAAGTTCTCTTAGTAAGTTTGCAAATCTGTTAGATTCGGTTGATAGATCTTTGAAACTATACTTCACCTCAGTTTCGTCGTCAATATAGTGGAGTGCTGTCTTGTCCCCTCGTGCTTTGACATGTCTGTCGACGGCCTCGTGGGCCATATTCACCTTTCCGGTCTTCGAGTAGTCAAAGGAATTCTTTACATCCTCCCAACTGAAGTTTTTGTATGCATTCTCATAATCACCCATTGCTGCTTTAGGATTATGTGCTTCAAGTTTCTCCAAATAGGTCTCCTCCTTCATTGATCTTTTTCACTATGTTCGGGATATCTTCAGTACTTATCACCTTACACGAGCCCCTTTTGCATGCAAAGATTCCTCGTTCTTCCGATAGGCCTAATTTATCGTATCTCTCTTTATTCAAATCAGTATCAACTGTCTCGAAGGTTGCATTAGGCCTAAAAGCAAAGGAAAGGTTCCCTATCATCTCGAAGATATCCTTTCTCTTTCCAAAGATTACCAAATGATTCAATCGTTCAAACTTATCTATTGAGATCGCGTATGGTGCCGAGAATAAACCATAATTTTTATACTCACTTGAGATTGAGGCTAAGAGACTCTCTGCCTCTTTGAGGTATCGTTCTTCTCCCGTGATGAGATAATTGTCTACGAGAAGGTTTGATAGAAGCGAGTTATCTTCAATCTTCCATCTCTTTTCAAGAGCGATGCCAACGTCCTCTCTTGAAATTGAGTCGAAGAACAGTCCCTTATCATCCCATTTGAACTCTTTTAGCGCGTAATCTGTAATATCGAGTGATGTCTCAAGGTACCTATTCTCACCTGTAACTGCAAAAAGGGATGTTAGTGCGCTTGCAAACCAGATATGGTCGGTTAATAGCTTTAGTTTTCCATTTTTTGAGTCCTTTTCATGGACAACGCCTTTACCCTCCTCGCAAGAATTTTCAATAACGTTCTCAGATGCTTCTATTGCATAATCAAGAGCAGAGGTATCTCCTGATATCTCAAAGAGCTTAGTGAGGGCTTTGATTGCCATCCCGTTCCAATTTGTAAATATCCTTTGGTCTACCTTCTTTGAATCGGCATCGACACTACCCATGAAAGCACCCTCAAAAAGCTCGGCAACAAGGAAATCCCTTATGCTAGCTGCAGTGGTAAGATATCTATCATCTCTTGTGAGGGTGTAACCGTCAAGATATACCAAGAGCAGCTTTGAGTTGTCCTCGAGCATCTTCTCAAAGTGTGGTTTTCCCCAGTTCCTCTGTGTAGCATATCTGTAGAATCCCCCTTTTGAGTCATCCCAGATCTCGCCATTAATCATTGCATCAAGTGTTAAAACAGCTGCTCCTTTTGATGCCAGATCTCCTGATCTTCCGAAGTGAAGTAAGAGAAGATCGATCTGGTCAGGGTGAGGGAACTTCTGTGATCTACCAAAACCTGCGTAATCGGGATCAAAAGCATCAATAACCTCGCCTAATATCTCTTCTACTATATCCCATCCAATATTTTCCTTTTTTGCTGTTTTTAATGGTATATTTCCATTATTTATTCCAATTTTACCTTTATTCTCCTTGTAGTATGTAGTTACTTGCCTTGATATACTCAAAAAATCCTCCGGGGGGATATAGGTACCACCGGTGATGACTGTACCCTCTGGAGTGAGAAATGCAGTAGTAGGCCATCCACCCATATTGTACCTTTCATTTACGTCCGGCCTACTATCATTGTCTATACTTATCGGAACGAAGTCACTATTTACTGATTCAATAACCTGGGGATCAGAGTAGGTCGTATCGTCCATCACATGGCACCAATGGCACCATGTGGCGCCAATTTTGAGAAGGATTGGCTTATCTAGCCGTTTTGCAGTATCTATAGATTCTTTCTCCCATTCAAGCCATTTTATCTCATTCTTTTCCATTATTCACCTAAAAATAAAAATTATCTCTCGCCACATTTATGTGGTTCTTCCTTTAACGCTTCTTTTTTAAAGTAACAATCTTCACAGACTTTTTGACCGCTAAAGTCGTATGAATCAGTTGTTTCAGCGCCGCAAATCTCACATTTCATAATCATTCACCTCCTATTGCATCCCAATTCATCCGTTTTAAAATATATAAAAAAAGAAGAGTTATATGAGTCACTACTCTCTATTCTACTCTTCTCTTCCATACACCCATGACATCCGGGTGGTGATATCCAATGTGGATCAGCTCCCAGCCTTCTTCTCCCTTATTATTAAGAATCTCCAGAAGTTCGCTCTCGACAAAATCATGAACAAAGCAACTTCCGTTCAAACCACATTCAAATATATTCTCTTTCCGTTCAATGGTGTCTCTTGTTATGGAATACTCCCATTTCTCCACAATCTCCACCTCTTGCCCAATCTAAACCTTATTCAACCGTCGAGTCTGAAACCCTCTCTCAAATTGAACCATCCGGCAGGATCATCTATGTAATCCTTCGAGTCTGTTAACACGAGGTAATGACCCCGTTCCTCTCGTGAGAGGGCTATATAGTATCTTTTCTCAAACGGATCAGTTGATTTCTCGGAAAGTTCATCATATAACTTGATACTCTTCTCCTCCATCGAGATACCTACATCGAGTGCTTCTTTTATCCCTGAAACAGTTTCTCCCGCAATATCCAGATCTTTTGGAAAGATCGAGATTATATCGATCTCTTTCTCTGGTGGAGTCACTAGCTTTGGCCACTTATCACCACTTTTTAAATTGTTGTATATGCTCTTTGCTACCTCTATGTGCTTGTTTTCGACTTCTGCAAGATATTTGAATATATCATTTGCAAAAGTCTTACTCGCCTTTTCTGCTGACTTTAAATAGAACTCTTTTCCATCTTCCTCGAGCTTGATTGCAGTCTCAAGTGCCTTTTTTCTATCTGTCATATTTTTTTCACCTTTCATTGTACTTGCTCAACCTGTACACCTGATATCTTCTCTGTTGGTGGTATAAATACCCTCAACCCAAGTTCATTATCAAGCATCAAAAGCCCATTTCCATCATCTCCGATGAGCTTCAGTTTTGAGATTATCTCGTTATCGTTTCCTTCCTCTTCGATCTGCTCGGTTACATACCACTGCATAAATATATTTGTCGCATGGTCCTTCTCTTCGATTGCAAGATCCACAATCTCGTTGATACTTTCCGTAATATATTGCTCATGTTTCAGAGTCTTCTCAAACATATCAAGTGGCGATTCAAACTCAGAAGCAGGCTCTTCAATTACCTGAAGCGTGACCCTACCACCTTGGTCATTTATATAGTCATAGAGCTTCATCGCATGGACCATCTCTTCTTGGTACTGTACCATGAACCAATTCGCAAATCCTTTTAGCCCAATGTATGTGCTGTGGGCCGACATTGACATATATAAATAGGCTGAAAAAATCTCTCTATTAACTTGATTATTCAGCGCTTCTTGCATACTTTCACTCAACATTTATCATTCACTCCAAATTTTTCAATATCTATCTCCTTGAAAATTATAGATACTTCTCCGGATCTTCTTCAAACGTTTTTTTACATCCGGGTGCACAGAAGTAGTATGTTTTCCCTTTGTACTCACTCTTGAGGGTTGCCGTCTTCTCGTCCACTTCCATCTTACATATTGGGTCTATTGCCATCTTTCTCACCTCCTCTTTCTATAGAGTAGCAAAGCCATGGCAATCATTCCCGAAAATGCAAGTGCAAACTCAAATCCCGGTGTAGACTGTTCTGAGCCTCCATCAACACCAACGGATCCGATCTCCTCCTCAGCAGAAGCCATTACTGCAATGGGTGAAATGAAAGATTCCTCGCCCAATAGGGTGTCAAGAAGCTCCTGCGATGCAGACCTGTATTTCAGCTTAGCATCGATTGTTATCGGAAGTTCAGCGTCTGAGGGGACCGTGATGGTATAGCTTTCTACTCTTGATTCCTTCGGTGGAATTCTGTTGTCAGAGATTGTGGATTCTGCTTCCCACACCTTTATTGTATGCTCCCCATTCGCATCTCCTAGTACAGTGTGGTACATAACTGCTGATGGGTCCACATTTCCCTCTTCATCGAGTGCGCCTGAGTGGAACAACTCTTTACCTGAGGAATCAACAGCCACAACTTCGATCCAGATCTCTCTTGCTTCAGTAAGCCCTGTCGGAAGCTTGTGACCTGCTCCAACATTTGTTACCTTTACTTTTATCTCAGCCTCATCTCCTGCTCCTGCTTCAGGGACCATAAGCTCAAGTGTGGCAGCAGATTTAAGCCTTTCCTGAGCCATCATTTCATGTACTTCAGAATCAAGTAGCCCTGGTAAGACTGCGTTTCCCCCCACAAAGTGGTGGGTATAAATATGCTCCCTTTCAGGCCCTGTGAGTGCACTCTTTCCCGGATTTGCCTCATATTTTGTTATGCCTGGGGTCATGTGACAGTCTTGGCAGTATGTGGTTGTCGCTTCATCCCCGGTGTTGTAAGGCCCCTCCTTCCATTCTGTGTAGGTGGTCTCAATTGGGTGATTGTTCACCTGATGATAAACATCATGACACATGCCACAGAACTCGGACTTCGTATGAAGTTCGGAGTAAACTGTTCCATGAAAAGGCGACGTGGAATCATCACGCGGTCCGCGTTTTGTCCCGTCTGGAGATACTAAGAATGCGCCATTTCCAATTCCTGTGCTTGCGTTGACGCTGTGACAGAAGTCACAAGAAATACCATTTTTGGATATTTCACTTAGACTGGGGCTGTCAATCCCTATGGGTGGAATCTCTCCCGAAAGAACGCCTATTGGCGTGTGACAATTTGCACAGTATTCATCTGTTAGTCCATCCGTCTCCATTGAAGCCATCTCTTCAAGGCTTAAATATAATGGGTCTACGTAGGATATTGCATGTAATGATCCTTTCCACTGTTCATATATATCAGCATGACATCCGCCACATACGGAAGGGTCAGTGAAATCTGAAGATTCAATATCTTCCGCGACGACTAATCCGACGGAAAATATGAAAGCAATAACTAAAACCGTTGATACGAATTTTTTATTCATAATAACCCAAATATTATTTTAAAATTTAATTTAGCTTTATCACCTTTTCAGATTCCCATATTCCATGTATATTACAACTCGAAATGGCATGCAACTTTCCAGAGTTACCAATTTTGACACGTACAGTGACACGTGAGTCTGTATGTACGGGAATTGGCGAGAATTCTGCAAGTTTAACGGCAAGCTTGTCCCCGTCCTCTTTATAATAAAGAGATATCCCTTCAATGTGGTGCTCAAGCGTGTTCGGATGTGCCACATCCTTTCCAATGACTACAGTAACTTCAAACCATTCGTCACTCTTTACTTTGTCGGGCGACTCAATCACTGGAATGTGCTTCTCCTTACCCTCTTTATCTGGGCTGTTTATGATATCCTTAAAACTCATCGATCCTCCGATTATGCTACCCTATCAGACTCATCTCTTCACCGCAGCAGTAGAGTTCACCGCCACCAACTTTCGTTACCTCAACCTCATTTCCACAGATTTCGCATTTAAATTTTTCACCTATCTTTGATACTCCCATATCTTTCACCTCCTCAGGTAAACTAACGCGCAAAAATTCATTTTTCGCCCTCTTTAATGCCCACGAACTCAAATGAATTTAAAAATGTATCATCTATTCATACTATATAAATTTATTTGAGGTCAATCGCATCTTTTTCACCTTTTTAACTATAATTTTCTCCGATATGCTTATATATTTATATGGGTATATATAATTACGCTAGGATATTCGTTGCAATTACGAAAAAAACTGCGAATATCGCAGAGAGGTAGACCATGGACGATAAGGATAGAAAGATAATTGAGGCCTTGAGGGAGAACTCAAGAACTCCTTTTACAGAGATTGCCCAGAAACTTGGTGTCAGTGAATC
>JAXHTN010000250.1:0-2771 GCA_034190145.1 Halobacteriota archaeon
AATAGGGTTTCATTTCCAATATAGAGTTGTAATAAACTTTAAAATATAAAGGAGGTGATAGGCCTGAAGACAAAAATTATTGCCGGACTATTGGTCTTTACACTGGTGGCTAGTACAATAGGTGTCGTATCAGCCCTAAATATAAATGAATTTTCTAATCCAGTGACTGCAGAAGAGCGCCCTATTCTTCTATGTTATATGAATAACCTAACCGATGAACAAAGGCAGGATATTCGTCAAATGGTAATGGATCTTAGAGACTCCGGGGCTACACCTGAAGAGATCAGATCGGAGATGCAAAAGTTATTAGAGGAAATGGGAATTGACATAGAGGAAAATCCTGGCATGAGGCCGAATAGATTCGGACCAAGAGGCTTTAGATATAGACAAATGTCGATGAAAATGAAAGGTACTTGATCCTTACAGAATGCCAGAGATTCGAAATTAAAGGAAAGAGACACGACTGTATTGGATTTAAACCAAAAATGATCAAATTGGATTTGAAATAAGTTTTATGAAGACGATAAAAAAGTGATTAAAATGAATGAAGTCTTACCTAACATGATGCTTCTCAATATCAAGGCATTAATAACTTTAGTTAACCTTATATTCCTCTTTTATCTGCTTTTCATCTACCAAAAGAATTACAGAGAAGTGAAATCAATGTTTTCTTTGGGATTGATTATCTTTATCATTCTTCTAATTGTGCAGACATTCACATCAAATCCATTTATATATCATCTATGGGGTTTTCGCCATTTAGAAGCCTTTGGATTTTCCAGGATAATGCCAGATATATTTGAATTTGTGGCTTTATTGATACTGCTTTATATAAGTAGGAAGTGATTTGGGGGAGTATTTAGGCTTAATTATGGTTTAAAAGATCTTATTTGGATTTATTTCTAATATGTAGTATTTTAAATACCCTAAAAAATAAAAAATTGAATGGATTAAGAATTAAAATTTCATTTGAAGGAGGCTATCACATGACTTATATGAATCATATCGTTAGATGGAATCCCTTTGTAAAGGAGGTGGAAAATTGGTTAATGGCACAACAATAGAATTTCAAGACGTTGAGAAGATATACGAGATGGGCGAAGTAGTAGTTCCCGCACTCAGAGGTGCAAATTTAGAGATTGGAAAGGAGTTTGTATCTATTATGGGCCCAAGCGGTTCAGGTAAATCAACACTTTTGCACATGATGGGGGTTCTGGATCGGCCAACATCCGGGGAGATATTCATAGACGGAACAGAAACATCAAAACTTGACGATTCACAGCTTGCAAGGTTGAGGGGGCAAAAGATTGGTTTTGTCTTCCAATCATTTAACCTTTATCCGACACTTACCGCTCAAGAAAACATCGAGTTACCGATGACAATAATCGAGACCCAAAGAGATGAAAGGAGAAGAAGGGCAAAGAGTTTGCTTGAGATGGTTGGTCTTGATGATCGGGCAAATCATATACCATCTCAGCTTTCTGGTGGACAACGTCAGCGAGTGGCAATAGCCAGAGCTCTTGCAAATAAACCTCCCATAATTCTGGCAGATGAACCCACAGGTAATTTAGATACGAAGTCGGGTGAAGAAGTAATAAATTTTTTAGAGAAGCTTCAGAAGGAAGAGGATATTTCGATTGTTATTGTAACACACGAACCGGAAATTGTAGAACGCACTGAAAGGACCATTAATCTAAAAGATGGGAGGATAATAGGAGGTGAATGAAGATGAAAGTATATAAAACACTCTTATCGTTATTTTTAGCAGTTTTAATACTGTCAAGTCTTGTTTCAGTCGAAGGATCAGCAAATCAGGTATCAGGACCATCACTTCAGACAACATACTCAGTTAATCCTTCTGTACTTACTCCTGAAAGTGATGGCTATATCCAATTGTCATTAAAAAATAGCGGAGACTCTACTGCAAGCAACATAAAGATCACAGTTGGTGACTGGACAAATGAAATAAAAAGATCCGGAAGCTGGGTAGTTAATCTGGGGTCTTTAAGCGCCGGTGGATCTGTAGATATACCTTTTAAATTCTCTATTCCAAAAAATACCCCATCAGGATATTACACCGTTGATTTTTATATCGATTACTCCGATAATTCTACATTTAGCAGGGTTAATCAGAAGGCAATAATCACAGTTCAAACCCCAACAGCTCTGGAACTAACATCTGTCAGTCCCAACTCACTGAATGCAGGAGAAACTACAACATTGGTCTTTGATTTTGAAAATAATGGAAAAGATAAAATAAATGATATTAAAATTTCATGGAAAGTCCCTAATGATATGATTCTCCCACTAGGATCGGATAATCATCTGTTAATCCCGTCTATAGGCGCCGGTGAGAAGATCAAAGTTCCAGTTGATATTATTGTAAGCTCGGCCACGACTCCGGGGGTTTACCCTCTTACGATAGTAATGGAGTACTATGATCGGGCAGGGATTAAACAAAATATTTCCTCACAGGCAGGTATACTCGTAAGTAGCTCGACAGATTTTGAGGTGGTTTTGCAGGATTCAACAACAACCTCTACGACGCTCGCAATATCCAACATAGGGGTAAATACTGCATATTCTACGATTGTGAAGATACCCGAGCAAGAAAATTTCAGAGTTACAGGTTCCTCTGCTGTTACCATGGGTAATCTGGATGCCGGAGACTATACTCTTGCGACTTTTCAGGTTGTAGAAAATGAAGCCATAAGGAGCAAGATGAATGATCTTGTTGTTGAGATCTCCTACACAAGTGACTTGGGCGATAG
>JAXHTN010000251.1:0-2760 GCA_034190145.1 Halobacteriota archaeon
GACATTCATCTCTGCCCCGCCCAAACAACCATTGAATGAATCCACTCATACCAACTATGAGTTTGTCCTTGCGACATATTCTATAGATTCTCTTATCAACTCTTTTAAGACGGCTTGGTCAATATCTTCGATCTTATTGATATATAGGCAAGACTTGCCTGTCTTGTACTTCCCAAGCTTATTCATAAGCTCATCATACCTCTCAAAACCAGACATTATATAGATGGTTAGGTATCTCTTTCGAGGGGAGATTCCAGTCGAGAGCCAATCACCCTCGCGTCCGCTTTTGTACTTATAATGATAGCTACCAAAGCCAACTATACTGTCACCCCACATAATTGGCTCCTCACCTGTAACCTCTTTCATGAGATCAAGGATTACAAAACAATCCTTCCGCCTCTTCTCATCGACAACACCGTTTAAGAAATCTAAAACGTCACCTTGATTTGGTTTTGTCTTAAGTTAGGTCATATACTTCTACCCCTATTCGGATCTTCAGTAATAGATCTTCTCTTAGAATAATAATGTATGCTCAAGAGATCGCAAAGAAGATTGAAGAAAGAATAGCCCTATACAGCCACAGATACTCAAACATACTGGGGATGTGAAACACATTCAAATTTACTAGTAATTACCAGATGAATGGGGATTCATCGCTAAGTTTATGGATTCTGAAGGAAACATCGTTGGATTGCATTCTGAATCTTAAATTGTAAAGGTTTGATCATTGTGGAAGAAAAAAACGAAAAATATCCTGAAGGCCATTTTATTGGGATGTGGATGGGAATAGGAATTGCCATCTTTTCGGGAATTGGAGTTCCACTCAGTATCGCCCTCAGGAATCCAGGATTTATAGGGATAGGACCTGCAATAGGAGTGGCTTTTGGATTAGCATTGGGTCAATCAATTGAAGAAAAATATAAGAATGAAGGGAAGATCAGACCCCTTACAAAAGAGGAAAAAGGTAAAAGAAAAATTGCGGTAATTTTGGGGATTGTCACCTTTTTAATAGGATTTGTAACACTTATTCTTATTTGGTTTTTTCAATAATAATATTAAAAGGTTAAAACAAAACAGATTATAATTTGCAATGTTTAGGAGAGTAATCACTAGGGCCGATAGTTAAATAATATCTAGCATAAAGATGGGAGATTATGAAAGCAACTGATACAGGTGTAGGAGTTTCCTCTACGAGGGCTATGATGATGCTCTTTCCAAAAGAAAAGCACCTTTTTGAAGATCCATACTCTGAAAAAGTGTTGACGCCATATTACAAATTTTGGTTTATTCTGATGCGTTCAACTAAAATATTTAATTCACTTATAAAATCGATGGAAAAAAGATCTCCTGGGGCCTTGGGCTGGTTTTTTTGTCGCACCCGTTATATAGATGATGTTTTAAGGGACTGCATCTCAAATAAAGAGATTAAAACAGTAGTTAACCTTGGAGCAGGAATGGATTGCCGTGCATATTACATTCCGGGTCTGGAAGGTATAAGTTACTTTGAAATCGATCATCCTTCAGTAATAGATAAGAAAAAGAAGATTGTGAAAAAGATCTTAAACGAGCTTCCAGATCATGTTTCATTCATTCCTATTGATTTTGATAGCCAGAGTCTTTCAACTGCACTAGATGAAAATGGATATGATCCAGCCTCAAAGACCCTTTTTATCTGGGAAGGAGTCACACAGTATATCTCAAAAGAAGCAAACGATGATACCTTAAAATATGTGGCACAAGCTGCTCCTGGGAGCGAAATTGTATTTACTTATGTCCTTAAAAGTTTTATTAGCGGAGAATACGTCCACGATGCTGTAAAAACTCTTTATAAACGTGTTTGTAAAGCAAGTAACCCGCTTTTCATCTATGGTTTGGATCCAACAGGTATTAGAGATCATCTTGAAAGATACTCTCTATCGCTTATCGAAGAAGTTGGATCAGAGGAGTTTGAAAATCGTTATATTAGGTCTGTAGACCTTGATTTACAGATAAAGCCTTTTGATATTGAGCGATTTGTTCTAGCCGAAGTGAAAGATCCTTCAAAAAAGTGAATTTAATTAAGTAATGGTCTAATATTTTTTACTAATAAAATTAAGTGGGATATAATATTGACTATTCTTATCGGTTTAGTGCGGGGGATGGGATTCGAACCCACGAACTCCTGCGAGATTAGGCCCTGAACCTAACGCCTTTGACCTGGCTTGGCGACCCCCGCAATATATGGTTGTTGATAAAATATCACTGTTTATAGCGTCTCTTTACTTCTCTTCTTTAAGAAAGTTACATGTATTATATCTTACTTTCCATATTGGTTTAAGATAACTGAATAACACCACCTTGAGACATATTGTTTAATCATTATGACCTCATTTTCTTGAATTATTTTTTATGTAGTTTAGCATATTCTATTGAGACATCCGTAAAAAATGTAGGACTGAAGAATATATGTAACTTACATAAAATACTAAAAATATGTTAAATATGAGTTAAATTATGTCGCATTAAGTTCATAAAACCATAAATTTAAGTTAAAGTATGAGCATACATATACCTATGTATCAACTTAAGTCCGATCCCGAGATGGTACCTGAGACGGCAGTCAAACAATCGTTGCCGCCGTGCCAGGTTAAATGTCCAATTGGCGAGGACATTCAGAGAACCAACGTACTCATCTCTCTTCTTCCCAACGACGAAGAGTTGGCAAGAGAGGGGGTAATCCAGATCGGAGATTATCTCTATGAGATGAACCCGCTGTTCACA
>JAXHTN010000252.1:0-2743 GCA_034190145.1 Halobacteriota archaeon
GACTCGCAATAAGGGGTGCAAGGTTATACTCACGTGTAGATACGGATAATTTACCACCGCTTGATGAAACGATCGAGAAGCTTGACTGGCTCGATGAATATCCACACGTCAAACGTATGGCTGTACGCTTGCTCTAAGGAGCAAGTCAATTCTTTTTATTTTTTTTGGTTTTTTCAGGGATTAAGAGTTGATGGGATTATCTTAACGTTTTATTTATCCATTGTAGAATACTAATTCTTCTTTTCCATTTCATGTTCCTTGTAATAGAGGACCATCCTGTCCAAGTACCACATTTTAAAGAGAAATGAAGCCATTATAGAATATACAACGTGCCAGAACATGTTGTAATATGATGCGTAAATGGCGATTACAAAGAATATACCGTTAAAAACATTTAATAGTTGAGGAAAGTCTAGTCGGTACCTTTCTGTCCAAAGTCTCTCTCCGAAGATGGATTTACTCATCCAATTATCAGTATCTTTTGGTTTAGGGAATATGAACGGATTAATGATGAACCATATAATGACTACACTCAATCCATACAAATTATGGTACCATATTGGTATAAACATTAAAGGAAGCGATAACACCCGCGTCCACCCGCTCCAGGGATTCGAGTGCCTTTCCCACGCCTCATCTGATAAAACCGGCATTTTCTACTGCATTTTTGTGGTTCCCCATCATATATAAACTTTTTTTTGATTATTGGGTCATTTGTGTATGTGTAGCAATATCTTATTCATCCTTCTTCTTTCCAAAGACAGACGGCAAATTGATTATATATCTACCATCTTCTTTTAAAGCAACAACGATCTCATCCCGCTCAAGAAGTGCTCTGATATTGACCTCATAAGAGCCTGGACCAAGTATACGGACGCTCTCCAATCGGTCTGATACGGGAGTTGGATGTGTTTCTTCAACTTTCGGACTATCTGTTTCAATTACTTCTTCAATGTTTGTTGTCTCTTTTTCTTGGGTGCCCTCAGGCGCGTATAAAAACTTATTCCAACCACATACGGGGCAGCCACTTAAGATGTTTTTATCACCATCTTTGAATAATTGACCACATTTGGTGCATTTATGTGGCATTTTATCTTTCAACCTCTCTTAACGGCGTTGCTGACGCGATTCTTGAAAGGGCCTGATGAAACAATCGCACTTATGAAGTCCTCGTCTTTTTTTATCGTCACTAACTGATTGGCCGGACCTATAACTGTAAGGCGGGACTGTACATCTTGTTTCCCCATAATCTTGCTCAACCAATTCATCGTCTTCTGCTTATATGGGTAACTCTCTATCTCGATTCCAGTGAATTCATCCTGTACTATCTCTGTCATTGTGATCTCAATAAGGGTCGTCTCTTCTTCAGGTGTAAGTCCCCTTTCAAGCACAATAATATTACCCCTCTGGACTCCATCCAGAATCATGCGTATCTTCTCCATTGATGTCATTGAGGACAACCTGTCCTCTGATATCAAGTCCAATTGAACTCCTTGCATATCACTCACCAAAATGTTCGGCTATCGCCTCATATAGTTTGTCGATATTTTCACCTTCAAGTGCAGATATCTGGACCATTGGGTGCTGTGGAAATGCACTCTGTATCCTTGCCGGTGAAGATTCGGGTAAATCTATCTTGTTTGCCACTATCAAAAGCGGAAGATTACGTGCTTCCATATTACCTACGACAACAACATTCACCTGTGTAAAGGGATCAAGTGTCGAGTCCATTACAAGAAGCACTCCATCCAACTCATTCAACCATTTAATGGCATCTATTACACCTTCTGTTGCCTCTTTTGCTCTACGCTTCGCATCTTCTTCTTCCATTCCAAAGGACATAAAATCATGAAAATCAATCTTAGTTGCCAGCCCCGGTGTGTCAACAATGTCCAGTTTTACAGCAGTCCCATCGGTATCTATGGAGACGCCTTCTCTTCTTCTTGCTCTTCGAGTCTCATGGGGTATCTCTGATACGGAACCCATCACATCACCCGACCAATCTCGTATAATGCGATTGGCAAGGGTGGTTTTACCGGCATTTGGAGGGCCATATATACCTATACGTGCAGTCTTATTGCCGAAAATCCCCCTCAACCATGATGAAAAACTTCTTAATCTATCGATAAAGCTCATCTCTTGTCCTCACTCCTATTTGCCCTAACTCATTTTTAATGTTTCTTCTTATTTAACTAGGCTTATTTATATATTACTCCTATCAATATACGGATATGGATGCCTCTGAACGCTTGGAAAGAATTGAAAAGATAATATGTGAAGTAAAAGAGCTAAGTAGTTCAGGTGCCGTTATTATCGTAGAGGGTAGACGTGATCGAACTTCGCTAGATGGTTTAGGAATTGAAGGTCATATCGTCCTTGCCACTTACTTTCCCTTGCTCTCATTTGCTGAAAGTATCTCTCAGAAATATGATGAAGCAGTAATAATGACCGACTGGGACATTCAGGGTGAGAAGCTAGCTATTAGGATAACCACTTATCTCTATTCACTGGGGACCAAGCCAAACACCTGGCCGAGACGCAAGCTTGGCTCACTTGTACGAAAGGAGATAACGGCGGTCGAGGATCTTTATGGATACGTTGAAAGATTGAAATTAAAAACCCTACCACAACATTATTAAACCCTTCTACCATATATACGATCTGAGAGAAAAAAAGAGGTTAGGTAATATTATGATCATTACATTCATCAACTTGAAAATCATGGTTATAGAAGATTAAGGCG
>JAXHTN010000253.1:0-2733 GCA_034190145.1 Halobacteriota archaeon
AAACGATTGAATGAAATTATGAATACCACTGAAGAAACCGGTATAATTATGTAAACAGTGACATTTAATAGTGCTAGGGCCTTTTCCGAAATAATCATAAACACAGTCGCTATTGTTATTACAAACAGTGGTGCACAAACAGATACTGCATGATACTCACAATACTCAAGCTGCCTCTTGTTCAAAATTTTTTCCGTTGTCACAAAAAACACGCGAATTTGATATTCCCTCACCCTCTCAATGATGCCTCATAGGCGGCTATCGTCTCTTCTACATCTCCGCTAGTATGTGCGTAAGAGACGAAGTTTGTCTCGAACTGCGAAGGTGGTAAAAATACGCCTTTTTTCAGCATCGATCTGAACATATTCATGAAGGAATCAAGATCGGACCTCTTGACATCATTGTAATCTTTGACTTCACCACCCGTGAAGAATATCTGAAACATCGAGCCTATCCCGGAAACGACATAATCAAGACCAAGATCACTTACAACTTCATTCAAGCCTTTGCGTATACTCTCACCCATTGCATCGATCGACTCGTAAACATCCTCCTTTTCTAAGATGTCTATGGTTGCAATTCCTGCTGTGAGTGATATTGGATTTCCGCTGAACGTCCCAGCCTGGTAGACGTCTCCGTTGGGTGCGATTCGCTCCATTATGTCCGCTCTTCCACCGAAGATTCCAATTGGAAATCCTCCGCCTACAATCTTTCCTAGGGTCGTTAAATCAGGGACGATACTATACCTTGACTGTACTCCGCCAATACCGATCCTGAAGCCGGTGATGACCTCATCGAATATTAGAAGGATGTCGTTACTTGCGGTTATCTCTCTTAAGCTTTCCAGATAGCCATCTTTAGGTAGCACAACGCCAACGTTTCCCATTATCGGTTCGAGTATGAGTGCGGCAATCTCGTCCTTACTTTCCTTAATCGCTGACTCCACTGCATCCAGATCGTTGTAAGGAACCAGAATCGTGTTCTTCGTGAAGTCTTCTGGCACCCCTGGTGAACTCGGTATCGTTGCAGCTCCAGACCCTGCTTTTGCGAGGACTGCATCATGTGCACCGTGAAAGGCACCCTCGATCTTTATGATCTTATCACGCTTTGTATATCCCCTTGCAAGCCTAAGGGCACTCATCGTTGCCTCTGTTCCAGTATTTACGAAGCGAACCATATCCATCGGAAAATGCGACGTAATCTTCTTTGCAAGCGTTATCTCCTGCTCGATCGGTGCACCAAATAGCACGCCACCGTCCATCTCTTCCTTAACCTTTGAGATTATTGTCTGATTTGCGTGGCCGAGTATAAGAGGTCCGAAACCCATACAATAGTCGATATACTCCTTACCATCGACGTCTTTTATCTTCGATCCTGATCCGCTTTTAATATAGACGGGGTATGGTTTGTATGCCCTAACAGGTGAACTGACTCCACCCGGTATCAACCTCTTCGCTTCATTATGCAACTCTTCGGAATTCATATCAGGTCACTATCTCCGCAATTCTTTCAGATTCAAGTGCTGCTTTTATCTCCATTGCAACCCTTCTTCCGGGTCCAACCTCTCTTCCGTACTTGTACTTCATGTAAGGTGAAGTAGCCTCGACGCAAGGGCATCCGGGAATTCTGGGGCTCACATCGAATACGTAGAACTCCAGGTCTTTTGTGACTGCGCCCTGGAGTGCAAAGAGTCCGATCATGCCCGGTGGGTACTCTTCCTTACAGGTTAAGACAAACTTCTCTCCTTCTTCAAATATCATCTCAATCTGGGACTCTCTCATCGTGGCCCCCATGTGACCAATCTCAATATTTTGGGCAGGTATATTCGCCTCAAGCTGTTCATCGGCCGGAAGGTCCAGAACCCCATCGATGTCAGATTGGATTCTCCTGTCAAAACCGAGAAGATCGAGTTCGCCTGAGAGTGGCGACCAGAAGTAGTTGGCATTGAACTTTCCACCAACGACATACTCCTCTATGATCGAATCTTTAAGATCCTCTTCCGCGATGATACCTTTCTCTATCCGCTCATCTGATCGTTTATCAAACTCTTCAGGAGATGAGGCGTAGAAGAAAGCCCTCTCTATACTTCTTTCCTTCTCAGGAACTTTCACAATGGAAAGCCTGTCTATATCATCGCTCGAATCAAATATCTTGGGTGTTTTGATACCCGCTGTCTGCAAAAGATAATGCTGATTTCTTGGAGTTCCTCTCTCTTCTGTTCTCAGCATGGACCTGTTCCCAAGCATCGGGATCAATAGTTTCTCTTCAATGTTCTCATACCCAACGTAAACTGAGAAGGACCTGTTCGGAATGAATACTGTATTCAGTTCTCTCAACTTCTCTTGGTTCTCCTCTTCGATCATATCTGAGAATTTATCGAGAAGGAACACATGGTCAAATAGGTTCTTGTAGTGCTTTGTATAGGTATTCTCCCTACCCTTCTGGCAGATGATCACAACCTCAAATCCTTCCTGCTTTGCACCGTAACCGATCTCAAGAGCGGAGTGCGAACCAAGTACCCCGATCCTTATATTGTCTCTGTCATATCCGAGTGCAACCTCATCAATTCCTTTCATTTGATTACCCCAAGTTCAGGATAATTTCGATATCTTCCAAGTATCTAATAAAGTCTTCTTCTCTTCTGTCACCCATGTGAGGAATCCTGAACGTGGATATCCCCTTTTCACGAAGACCCCTGTAACCGCCATCGAATAGGTAGCCCTTTTCAGCAAG
>JAXHTN010000254.1:0-2698 GCA_034190145.1 Halobacteriota archaeon
GTCCTGACTACACAAATGGGATGAGGGCAATGTTTTTTTCAGACACTTCCCTGAATCCATGGGGTTATAATATCACTGGAATAGGTGATATGACAAACCATATTCCGGAAGGATACTGGCATTACTACGTGAACTATCCAATATTTTATCCGACAATTGGTGGATATACCGTAAAAGAAGTAAGTGACATAGAGATATATAGTTCTGAGAGCCCTGAAACATGGAACCTTGAGTTAAACGGAAAAATCAACGAAATAATATTAAAAAAGGATTTTGAGGATTGCGTAGGCTGTCATCATGCTTCATATATTGATTCTGAAGGTAAAGAATGGGAAGGGATACCCCTCTGGTATCTGATGGGCGCGGTAGATGATGATAATACTCATGGAAGCAGTGCGTTCAACACAACCATTGCTGAAGATGGATATGATGTAGATGTTATTGCAGGCGACGGATACAGCAAGACATTCAATTCAACATACCTTTCAGAAAATGACAGTTACATTGTAGCATGCTATCTTAACGGATCAGACCTACCTGGGCTGGATGATTCCGGAAAACCACTTGCACCCCTAAAACTTGTTGGCCAATATCTCTTAAGTGGACAAAAAGTTAGTAACATCATAAATATTACTCTCGATATTTCAAGTGAAGAGCCACCAGAAGAGGAATGGAATCTGACAGTTATTGGCGATACCTCAAAGGTTTACACGTTAAGTGAAGTTCTCAATATGCCCTCTTACACGGCATACGGCGGACTGAAAAAATCCACTGGTGTGATCGTGGGGCCATACGAATATGAAGGTGTCAATATCACTTATCTTGCAGATCTTGTAGGTGGAATTTCACCATCTGACAGTTTAAAGGTTACTGCATCTGATGGATATGCGATGTCATATACCTATGATCAGATAATGGGTAATATTACAACCTACAACATTAGCACCGGTGAACCGGAGCCTGATGGTCCATTAACAATGGTTCTTGCTTATAATGAAAGTGGTAGTTTCATACCATCTTATAATGGCGGACCATTTAGGATTGCATTCATAGGTCCGGATTCACCGATAACAGAGGGACATTATTGGATTAAGTATGTAAATAAGATCGAGGTTATTCCTGAAGTTACAGAATGGAACCTAACTCTCAGTGGAAAAGTCTCAGAAATTATTGATCGCCCGACATTTGAGTCTTGTGTGGGTTGTCATGGTGTTAGCTGGACCGATTTGGATGGTAACACATGGTCAGGAGTTCCGGCATGGATGTTACTTGGGGCAGTTGATGACATGTATGATACGCATGGTTTTAACGACACTGTGGCAAATGAAGGGTATGGTGTGGATGTTATCGCAGGAGACGGATACACAAAAACTTTTGAAAGTACATTTTTAAGGAGAAATGGAAATGTCATAGTTGCAAATGAACTCAACGGAATTCCGATACTTGAAGGGGATTCCAACTGGCCATTGAGGCTTACAGGCCCAGACCTTCAAAAATCAGAGAACGTTAAAAGTGTTCAAGTGATATCTCTAGAATTTTCGGAATATTATGAGCTGACGATCTCAGTGGAAGGTAATGGAAGCACTATTCCAGGGGTTGGAACTCATTCTTACCCTGCTGGCACTGTTGTTGATCTGGACGCCATATCAGACGCCGGATGGCAATTCGACAACTGGTCAGGAGATATTTCTACAAGTGATAATCTAACCACAATTGAGATCGATTCTGATAAATCCGTTTCAGCTCATTTCAGTGAAATGTCAGGTGAGCTTGAGTCCTATGGTTATGAGATCCTATCGTTTAAGAAGGTAAAGAATCCTGAACTGGCCCTAGAAGAACCAGACGATGAAGGGGCAAAAATTAAGAAGAACGGTAAGATAAAGATCGAATTTGCTAGCGAAATTGAAGATTGTGATACAGTAAGCGTATGGGCATCCGGTAAAAGTACCAAACTTGAGGTCTTCGTCTCAGAAGACGGATCCAACTGGACAAAAATAGGTTCAAAAAAGTGCATATCGGATGACTTTGAAGAGTACAATTTCACTGGTAACTTTGGTGATGTGAGGTATATCAAGTATAAACGAACAGACAATGGCAGGAGCAATTCCAAGATGTTTCTTGATGCGGTTTATGCATCAAATTAGGGTAGAGTAATCTCTATCCTTCTTTTATCTCTTTTTGACGATTCGAAATAGAAGGTTCATAATGTATTTTTGTAGTTTTTTTCAACTAATATGTTTACAAAATTATATATATTGTAAGACATTATGATTACATCAAAGAGGTGATAAGATCATGAAAAAAAGAATGATGATCTGGATGCTGTTTTGCTTGATGATTGTAGTTTTTGCACTTCCCGTCCAAGCGTATACAGAAGAAGTCCATATAGTAAAATACGCCGCTGATGGCACTACTATGCTAGATGAGACTACTGTAAACTACGCCTGGATGGAGGCAAATCTGCCCGTTCATGGAGACGGATCAACGCACTACTACTATCAAGGACCTGTTTTTGAAGGTGAATGGGAGTCGACTTACACTATGACTTATTCAGGAGGGAATTGGCAGAATTCAGAAGAAAAATACGATAGAGTTGACTATGGATCAGGATACGTTCAAGAAGAGCAGGTTAACTGCTATCCAAATAAGGATTTAGGAGCATGCAAGGGAACAGATGTAAGAGATCTATGTGATCTTG
>JAXHTN010000255.1:0-2691 GCA_034190145.1 Halobacteriota archaeon
TCTACAGATACGGATCAAAAAAGGAGCAGGTCTTGTACATAGGAGAGATGGTGGACTTTGAGTACGCTGGTGGATGTATATCAGGATCATGTTCGTTTGATTAATGAAGTTAATACGAATGGTACTTTCAGTGATGAATATGATAAAAGAGATTATTAGAGGGGCAAAACAACAATTGACTGGATAAACGCAGATGCTTCATACTATTAAAGTTAAATAAGACATGATATTAGAAAGAGAGTTATAAAATCTAATATACCTGTGAATAAAAAAATAGCAAAAGGCGGGCACGTGGTAGACCAACAATATTAGATAGCAGGGACTATAAGAATAGAGGTGCGGTGAAAAAACCTTATCGTATGTTTAGTATCTTTGGAAGATTAAGGATTATGTTTGAACACCAAAGGTCTGCTTCATGGAACTTGTTAACTTGGCTCCAATCGGGACGATCTTGAGGGTTTTGAAAATACCTTCATCTTGATTGTACAAACTTACCACTTTGTAATGCCTGGGAGTATATATGGGGATCTTTTACAAAGAGTTTAACCTGTTATTTTCCTTTTTTCTTGGATAATAGATCCGGGGAGGCTATATCTTGAATTAGGTTAATTTATATGGTGAAAGAGAGGATAGATAACTGAAATGCAGTTATATAAGCCTGGTAGATTAAATAAATGATATATTGACTTAGAAGCGAAAGTAAGATTAAATAAAATAACAAAAATATTGAGGTGATTGTAATGGTTACCTTAAACAACTTTGTAAATTATTCAAATTCCATAATTGCTGTTGCTAATATAATTTTAATCATTTTCATCTTTCTTCAATTAAGAGATGCAAGAAAACCTATAATCAGCACAAAAGTCATTTCAAGCGAAAGAGAAGTGACCGAAAAGCCAAATGTTTTAGAGAGTAAAAAACTTTACTTTGTAATAACCAACAATTCTAACAATGTAGCAAGATCCATAAAAGTAAATTTTCGATATAAATTCGATGATAATTCCATTGAATATGGAATGGATTTGGACCATCTGAATCCAAAAGAGGCAGTTAAGTTTTTATTAAAAACCGAAGTGATAAGAGAGAATTATACTGATTCTTTTGAAGAAATAACGGAAAATGACACCACTATAACTATTCCGAAAGAAACAATAAGAATTGATCTTATCATAACCGTACGTTACAATCCAATTTTTGCAAAAATATTAAAATATAAGATTGAAGACAATTTTGTGATTGAATGGGAATCCAAAAAGAAACATCCTAATTTTAAAGACCATCCCGTCATTAATTGTTGGAATAAGCGTGAAGGTTTTTACATTTATAAAATTAACTGAGCAGTTCATAAATAAAGCCCAAAAGTATCACACATTAAAAGACTTAGAACAATATTATCCATAACCCAAATTCCCAACCAACCGCCCCGTGGATGCCCCATTTTTCAAAATGAGTTGTCGTGACCAAAGCATATTTATAAAGCACAATAAACAAAATATTGTGCGTTATAATATCTCTGTGAATCGCATTTCGGAAATGCCGCCACCATAAGAATAAAATGAGTGAAAGGAAAATCTTTCACGGTTTGAAAACTCACATATATTTTTCCAGCTCAAATTTCCTTATTACTCTCCCAAGCTTTGAATATAGTCCAATATGCAGGCTACATCATCTCCCTGAGCTCTTCCATCCTCTTCTCGTTTGAGGCTTTCTTTTGCTTGCGTTCTTCTTCCTTTGAGTCCCTCTTCTTGTCCTGAAGTATCCCATCTGCAAGCAGTATCAGCTCAGAAACTTCAACAGCACCTGATAACATCTGAGTTCTCACGATCAACGGATCGACTATCCCTTCCGCAAGAGTATCTCCCACCTTTGACTCTTCCTCGTCGATGCATACGCCGATAGTAGCATCCTCCTGATGTCTCGCTCTCAGATCGACGATAGTATCAATAACATCGAGTCCGCTGTTCTGTGCAAGGGTCTTGGGAATCACCTCTAGTGCTTCGGCAAAGGCCATGATAGCAAGTTGTTCCTTCGTCTCGATTGTTGTAGCGTACTTCTTCAACCTTAAAGCAAGTTCCACTTCGGTTGCTCCACCACCCGGAAGAACAAAAGGTTCTTTTACTGCACTTGATACGGAATGAATCGCCGAGTTTATATTCCTCTTGTGTTCCTTTATCACCTTTGGGGTCCCTGCACGGATGAAAAATGTACATGCCTTCGGGTTTTCGCAACCTTCGAAGAATATGAGCTCCTCCTCGGAGATCTTCCTCTCCTCGACAAGTCTTGCCTTTCCAAGGTCTTCTTCCTTTAAACTCCATATATTCGAGACTGCATTTGCGCCTGTTGAGAGGCATAGATGCCTTACGTAATCGAACTTCGCAATCTTATGAACGTACATGATGTCGTGCATCCCAAGCATACCCTGAGCCCTCACGTCGATCTCGCTGATGCTTATCATGACATTCGCACCGGTGTTCTTCACCTTCTCCACCATCTGCCTCAGAATCTCTTCCTCTTTGTCATAGTGGGACTCAATGTCAGATGATGAGATGTTAATTTCAGATAGGTAGCCAGCCCTTTCAAGCTTGATCGGATTTAGAATTACACAGATCTTTGCATCCTCCATCCGCTTTACAGAACCCGGAGGTGTCCAGTTGTGAAGTATCGACCCCTCCACAAGATCCGTATCTTCAA
>JAXHTN010000256.1:0-2679 GCA_034190145.1 Halobacteriota archaeon
CTGCGAAACCCTTCCCTGCTTCACCTGCACGTGCAGCCTCAATTGCTGCATTGAGTGCGAGCATGTTTGTCTGTGAAGCGACATCGGTGATCACGTTTCCCATCTCTGAGACGCGGTCGATCGAGTTACTCATCGTACCCACAGATTCAGATGTTTCAGTGATGCTTGATTGGATCTTCTCGAAGCTCACTCCCGCATCTTTTGCTGCTTTTTGTACCTCTTTAGATACATTTATTGCATTCTTTCCCTCATCTGAAGATTTTGTCACGGACTTATCAGTATCTTCCAGAATCTTTGAAGCATTATCGATGTTTTTAGCAGTCCACTGTACGATCTCAGCAAGTTTTGCAGCACCTTCTGCTACTTGCGAAGATTCACTGGCTAGCTGTTCCATTCCCGCATTCATCTCTTCAGAAGTTCCTGCAAGGTTATTAGCACTATCAAGAACTCTCTTTGCCATCTCGATATTGTTTGAAATGATATGAGAAAGCCTCTCCATCGTCTGATTGCATGCATCGATCACGCTACCGATCTGATCATCTCTAGTCTTCTCAACCCTCAATGAAAGATCGCCGTCAGCTGCTGCTTGTAGTACCACGCCGAGTTGAGAAGTAACTTCTTCCAAATACAACCTCTCTTCTTCTTGTGCTTTAAGCATCTTGTCGATATTTCCGACCATGTTGTTTAGGCCCTCGGCAAGGGCACCAACCTCGTCGTCTCTCTCCTTCTCGACTCTCTTCGAAAGATCGCCTTTGGCTGCTGCAGTTGTTACCGCAAGCATATTCTTGACATTCTTGTTGAGGTATGCTGCCGCCTCTTCCTGCTCCTGCATCAGATTCTTTATATCAGCGATATCTCTGATGGTCGTAACCATACCGGTCATCTTGCCTTTGGAATCTCTGATAATACCGGTTGATGTAAGCGTTGGTATCTTTCTACCATCTTTTGTATTGATGATAGTCTCCTGGTTATCTACGGGCTCTCCTTTGAGGAGTTTTGGCATCGTCTCTTTCATCATTTTTGCCATCGATTCCTTGTCAAGCATATCGAGTTCCTGAATCCCCTTACCGATAACCTCACTTGTTTTATAGCCAGTTATCTTCTGTGTCGCAGAGTTACAATCTATTATTTTCATCTTCGAATCAGCTATGCAGACCATGTCAGACATATTGTCAATGATGCTTTTTGAGAAATTGTTTGCTTCTTCCTGCTCCTGCATCAGTTTTTTCATATCTGTTATATCTCTCATAGTAGTGACCATGCCGGTCATCTTACCTTTTGAGTCTTTTAAAATCCCAGTGGATGAGAGAGTTGGAATCTTCTTACCATCTTTTGATAGCAGGTTCATCTCCATATTCTCTATCGACTTGCCTTTTAGAAGATCAGGCATAAGTTTCATAATCTTCTCAAGCTCATCTTTTGGCATCATGTTAAGATCGGTGATCTTTTTACCGAGTACCTCTTCTCTTGTAAACCCTGTCAACTTTTCATTTGCAGGATTGAGGTCCATAATCTTTAGGCTTTTATCCGATATACATACAGCATCGGACATGTTGTACACAATATTTCTGTAGAATTCAGTCTTTTCTTCCTGAGCTTTCAACTGCGATTCGAGTTCCTTTACCTTATCTTTAGATTTTGCATCATCTGCCATTTTTCCCCTCCATTCATTTATATACCTGTTACAATCTGTTCGATATCGATTACTATCATCAGAGTTCCGTCTTCAAGCTTGGCAATACCTTCAACATAGTTTGACGTCGAATCATCAGCAAGATCGACTGATGATTCAATTGCGCCTTTACCAAGCCTCATGACCTCAATTACATTGTCAACAATAATTCCAACCGGCATACCGTCCGGTTCTACTATTATAATCCTCCCGTCTTTGTTTCTCTCAACTTCTTCCATTTCAAATCGTTTTCTAAGATCGATTACCTTTGTTACTTGACCACGAAGATTAGTCACACCTTCTACAAAATAAGAAGAGCCTGGTACTGCCGTGATCTCTCTTAATTCGGTTATCTCACGTACGGCTTTCACATCAATGCCATATATGGTGTCATCGAGGCTAAATATCACTAGCTGAGATTCTTCTTCTAAAACTTGAACCATCGGCAGAACCCCCCAAACTCACTTCTCCTCAGTATAATCTTCAGCATTCTCTTCTTCCTGTTGTAACTGGAAAACAGCAAGTTCATCCATCATTGTCTGAGCAAGATCTGACAAGTTCTGACTTTCTGCTGTGAGTTCCTCTATCGATGCTGTCTGTTCTTCAACGGATGCCGAACTCTCTTCTGCACTCGATGCGTTTGCCTCTGAGATGTTTGAGACTTTTTCAATGCTTTCTATCACTTTCTTGAAAGTTTCCACAACCTTCTTAGTCCCCTCATTTACATTTTGAAGCATGTGATTTATTCCTTCAAGTGATTCTACCGTGTTGTCAACACCCTTGAGTGCTTTAGTAAGAACAGTTCCACCTTCTTCAGCCTCGTTATCTGCCTCGGAAGATACAGAGATTGCATGTGTTCCCGAGGCCTTTATCTCATCGACAGCGTTTATCGATTCTCTTGCGGCATTCTTCACCTGTTCAGCAAGGTCTTTCACTGCATCAGCAACAACTGCGAAACCCTTCCCTGCTTCACCTGCACGTGCAGCAATTGAGGCTGCACGTGCAGG
>JAXHTN010000257.1:0-2678 GCA_034190145.1 Halobacteriota archaeon
AATCATCCATGCAGACCGTCATATCCTTTGTAAAAGCGAAGTAACCGACCTGTGTGTTCTTTGCAAGATTCATTGCAAAGCTCTTCAGACCCTTCGGGTCCGGTGCACTCTCACCCATGAATATGTGGAGTATGTTTCCACCATCAACTATCGGGAAGAATAGGTGCTCAATATCAATCCTTTCAGCAAGAGATATATCCGCACCCGGTGGCACATGAGCACCATTTGTATAGTAAACAGGAAGATCCCTCGTTTCATCAATCCGTTTCATTGCGGCGACAATATCACCTTTTACAACATGTATTGCAGATTCTCTGAACTCTTCATTTAGTAAGTCGGCGACTGCAAACCTCTGAGCCGTCGTCTCTGCAGGCGTTCTAGCAAGTGCAATCGTCATGTTATGCTTTGCTGAGAGTTCCTTTGCATAAAGCTCCATCTCAGTCATAGTCCTGATAGCAAGCTTGAGGGCGTCTTTTCCCTCATAGATCTGCTTACCCATATGGTGCTGTAACATCTCATTTATACCAAGAATGCCGATGATGTAGACGAGTTCCGATGTGTAAACAGCGATATCTCCTCGTTCACCTGTATTCGGATCTCTCGGTTGCATTCTGACAAATGGCATTCTGCCATTTCTTGCTATCTCTTCCATCCATCTGCGCTTTATCTTGAGTAGCTCCACCGCAAGATCCATCAGCCGCTTCAGTTCGGTGAAGAGCACATCGTCATCGTGATCAGCACGATATGCCGCCCTTGGGCAGTTGATGGATACGACCTGCCAACCACCCATAGAGAAGTGCTTCCCATCCTTAAAGTAGAGCTTGTCATCGAAGTCATCACTATCTTCACGAGATGATGAGAATTGATACGCACAGCACTGATAACAGGATATACCTTCACCTGCACCCCTGTAAGCAGGCAGTTGATTGTCAAAGTAAGGCGATCCGAACTTTGCCGCAAGTTCGAATGCAAGGTTGTAGAGGCCATCATAGGTGGGTAGCCCTGGATGTTCTACATTGAACTTCTCATTTTCACACATAAAGTCCGGTTCTATACTTATCTCAGGTTTGGGGAAGTTGAAAGGTTTTCCCCAGTAGTCACCCTCGATAAGGACCTCCATAAGTGCCTTAAAACCGAGGCGGACTTCCCTTTCAAATTCACCATATCTCCTGAGTTCCTCCTGCTCTCCATCCCATCTTTTTCCTTTGTACACCACAGGGATGTCTCTCCAGATCTTCGGAACTCCAGGGGTCAACTGAACACTGGAGAAGACGATCTGCCCCCCGCGAGCGACCATCATCTGTGTCATCTCATACACGAACATCTGCATGAGCTGTTTTATCCCCTCGAAATCCATCCCCTCAAAGTAAGGTGCTACAAAAGTCAAAAAGTTGTAGAAACCCTGTCCACCGGCAAAGTTTGTCTGGGCAGAGCCCAATGCCTTTACAGCATGCAGAATCGCAACCTCGGCCTTCTTTGCAGGACCGGCAACCGAAGCTTTTGTACCTGATCCATCGGGCATCAGGCCATAATAGAAGAAGTATCTCAGATCCCAATCCTGGCAGAATGATCTCGTACCGAAGTATTCCAGGTCATGAATATGAATATCGCTGTTCAAATGGGCATCTGATATGTTAGGAGGTAAAGATAGCAAGTACTGCTCTTTTGATATCTTGTCAGCCTTCTTCTTATGCGAGGTCTCAGCATTCTCCTGCAGGTTTGCATTCTCGTTTGCCTCGAAACCATTTCCCGTATCTATCATATAAGCATCATACACGGGAGTACCTATCCTAGTGGAAATGTTTCTCCACTCCAAGTGATGATTCTCGAGCAGAATGACGTTTACTATCTCTCTTACAAGTGGACCCGACAAGAATTTGACTCCCATGAGCCTTATCCTTTTCTCAGCTCCCCTTGCTATATCGAGTGCAGTATCCACGTCCATCTCAGGGATCCCATAGAACTTCCTTGAAAGTTTTGTCTCCTTTAAAAGCTGCTTTACTATCGCATTCCTATCCCAGTCCAACATGTACCCATCGGATGTTCTAACCTTGGGCATCAATGGCGCTTCAAAACCATCAAGAGTTTGCTGGATCAGCTTCTTCTGAACAATTACATCGATATCGTCAATATGCCGCACATCGCTCAGCGTCGAACTCAAATCAAATCCCCCATTTATTTTACTATTTTATTTATCTTTACCAAGCAAGCTCGTGATCAGATCCGTCTTGACCACGGCTCCATCAAAAATATTCTCACTCGTGAAGAAATCGTCTCCCACCTGCATCACAGGTGCAGAAGTTGTAAATACACCGTTAACTCTGAGTTCTGTAAGGGCTTCGGCAGTACTCATATTTACTTCATCAAAACCCATATCCTGTGACTTCAGTGCATCTTTCAGCTGCTTACATCTCGGACAGACATCAGTCGTGTAAACCTTTATCGGGAGCATCGTCTTTTTCACCTATTACGCTAATACTGGTACAGCTCTTGTACAACTCTAACTAATAAAACATTTTTTCACAACTTGCTGTAGTGGAAATAAAGGGGTCTTTTAGCAAATACTATATATAGTACCTATCGATAGTATATATTGTGAATCTCCCACGCCACAAAAGTCCGATTGAGCTTTATACTCAGTGCTTAATACTCTCAAAAATAGACATCGGGGACTCCCT
>JAXHTN010000258.1:0-2649 GCA_034190145.1 Halobacteriota archaeon
AGAGAATTTAGAGGAGGCATATAATGAGATGGAAGATCCGATGGACATGGACAATGCAATTCTAAGATTCAAACGTGCCTGGGAACATGCCCAAAGGGCGATAATACTTGCAAGTGTTCCGGCGGGTCAAGACATTCAGACACCTTTACCTGTACTTTCAGACGAAGAGATACCTGAATTCCCAACCGTTGCATTACCTGCTGCAATGGTACTTGGGCTTGTATTCTTCATGCAGAAGGGTAAAAAGAATTAGTAAGGGAAAGGGGTGATGCCCTTTCTTATTTTACTTTTTTTAAATATATCATCTTCAGATTGGACACTATCTATAGGGAATTCAACAAGTGAAATTTCCTAAAGGTATCTCTTTCTATGGGTCCCTACACAGCCTAAAATTATAGCGTATTTATCCATACTCTTGATTTGATATTTCTTAAGGGCACCAAAGGAGTAAAGTTATAAATTAATTCTTATCAATATTACAACGGAGACCTCATGAAAAATAATGAAGAGACTGCTAGAGTGTTCGACGAGATTGCAGACATCTTAGAGTTAAAAGGCGCAAATAGATTTCAGGTAAATGCGTTCAGAAAGGCCGCAAGAACTATTGAGGGAATGACGGAAGATATCTCACTTGTTGCCTCTGAAGGTCGGTTAAAAGAACTTCCCGGAGTTGGTGAGGGGATAGAAAAGAAGATTAAGGAGCTCATTGATAGCGGCAATCTCAGATATCTTGAGGACTTGAAAAGTTCGATACCATCAGGACTTTTAGAGATTGTCAAGATACAGGGACTTGGTCCGAAGAAGGTCCATGCATTACATGACTTACTAGGAATCTCGGATATCGAGTCCTTGAAAGCGGCAGCAGAGAATAGAAAACTCCGAAGCCTAAATGGGTTCGGTGAAAAGACTGAAGAAAACATATTAAAAGGAATTGATCAGTACAAACGGAATAATGAACGTATACCGCTTGGAATAGCAATTTTTTATGCAGAATCGATAATTGAGAACCTTAAAGCTACAGAATCAATAAAAGAGATAACATACGCCGGAAGTTTGAGGAGAATGAAAGAGACGATAGGCGATATTGATATACTTGCCTCTTCTTTGGATCCAAAATCTGTTATGGATGCATTTACTGCTCTGAAAGGAATAACTGATGTTCTTGCCCTGGGGAAGACCAAATCCAGCGTGATCATAAATAAAGTCCAAGTAGATCTAAGAGTTGTTGAACCCGACGCCTATGGGGCAGCATTACAGTACTTTACAGGATCAAAAGAGCACAATGTAAGGTTGAGAGATCTTGCTATGAGAAAGGGTCTGAAGATAAACGAGTATGGTGTGTTTTGTGAGGGTGAAAAGATAGCCGGTGTTTTAGAAGAGGAGGTCTACGAAAGTGTCGGTTTGAGGTTCATCATTCCGGAGTTAAGGGAAGACAAAGGAGAGATCGAGGCGGCCATAAACGATTGCCTTCCCAATCATATTAAAGAGAGTGATATTCGAGGAGATCTGCACATTCATACAGAGTCTAGTGATGGAAAGCGTAGCTTAAAAGAGATGGCGAGGGCTGCAAAGTCAAGAGGATATGAATATATTGTAATTTCGGATCATTCGCCTGCTGTTACAATTGCCTCCGGACCCTCAAGAGACGAACTTAAAAAGCAGATGAAGACCATTAAAGATTTAAATAAAGATCTTGACGGATTCAGGATTTTTACTTCAACAGAAGTCGATATTAGGCCAGACAGTACACTTGATTTTGATGATGAATTATTAAATGAGCTTGACATAGTAATAGCGGCCGTTCACAGTAAATTATCAATGGATGAGGACAGTATGACCAATAGGATAATCACCGCAATTAAAAACCCGAATGTAGATATAATTGCCCATCCAACAGGGCGTCTTCTCGGTAAACGGGACCCATATGAGGTGAATATGAGGCTAATTTTTGATGCTGCAAAGAAGACGAATACTGTCCTTGAACTGAATGCAAGTCCAAGGAGATTGGATCTCAATGATTTTCACTGCAAGCAGGCCAGTGAGAACGGTGTCAAGTTAGCAATATCTACCGATTCACACGACATATATCAATTGGCTTTCATGAGATATGGCATCAGTACTGCAAGAAGGGCCTGGCTAGAGAAGGATAACATAATAAATACAATGCATCTTGAGGAATTGATGGATTTCTTTGGTATTGAATAAAATGACTTAAGTACTTTTTTTATGTATTTTTCAATGAACTCCGAAAAAATCAGAACTGTCCGTTGAAGTGAATTATGTATATTGGCTCGAAAAGAAGTTATGAGTATATACCATCACCTGTTCTTCAACCATTATCTGTTCAGATTGAAAAATTATTCGAATCAATAAATTAATTGGCCAATTTAAGAACCAAAGACAATAACTACTCCAAATTAGACATTTTTCAAAGGTAGTAGATATATTGCTTCTTGTTTTTAACAAATAATTGGGATTGGGGGTCTATTTTCAATATCTAATTTCGGATAAAAGCCTTTGTATTATTATCTTAATAAACGTGACACATAAACTACGTAATATTAAGGGATTCTACGAAAATTATAAATATATGCTATAATAAACTTATAAATAGTGTAATACTGCGTTATTGCAGGTGTATATTGTATT
>JAXHTN010000259.1:0-2642 GCA_034190145.1 Halobacteriota archaeon
AAATCAATACCTTAAAGTGAACTGGTTGACAAGTCGTAGTGGTGTATTAATAATGTCAGATTCGGCCGAAGATCTGTACAAAGTCGTAGGCGACCTCGAAAAATCACAATGGATCCGTAAGAAAGCTTTGGATGATCTTGCGGATATGGGTTCGACAGACATTCTTTTCAGGATTGTAAATGAGACAGTTAAGTCAGACTGGGTCCGTAATCAGGCTCTTGACGGACTTATAGTACTTAAAGCTGCTAAAGAGTTGGAATCGATTGCTGACAACGAGAATATGGGATCTGTTATTCGTAAAACTGCAAAAAACAACTTGGCTAAGATGAAAACAGATGAAAAGAATTCATTCGATTTCTTAGTATCCATTGATTCGGGCACAAAAGAGATGATGGAAGATATCGCGACAAAATCAAATAGAACAGTTACGGAAGTCCTTAAAAGTTATGTTGAAGAGGGTAAAAGGGCGCAAAACCTAATACAAGAGGTAAAAAGACAGGATGAAGAGATATTTAATTTAAAACAGCAGATCTCATTGCTATCCGATCTTAAAGATTTTAATATAAAACTTAAAAGAGAAAAGGGTAATTTACAAGAGGCTATGAAAAAATTGAGAGCTGAAACAGGCAATTCATCGAAAAAAATAGCATTATATGAAGAGGCTTTGGGATACTACAAAGATTATTCGGGTACTTTAAAAAACATTTTAAATGATATTGACTTTGAATTTGAAGATACCCTTGAGTGCCCGAAGTGCGGTTCGGAGGTGAGCATGATCACAGGGTATGAGATAAAAGATAATAAGATAATAGCAACAGATGGGCATTGTCTTAATTGCCTCTCGAGGTAGAATAGAATGGACCTAAAAGAATCAGGCTTCTCAACAAAGGCGATACATGTCGGTCAGAAACCGTGTAAAGAGACCGGCGCACTCGCAGCACCCATATATCAAACATCAACGTTTGCACTTGATAACCTCTCAAAGACCAGATACGTTTACACACGAACGGGAAATCCTACAACGAAAGTCTTAGAAGAGAAGATGGCAGCACTTGAAGGTGGTGAAAGTGCTTTAGGCCTTGCTTCAGGGATGGCTGCAATATCTCATGCCATATTTACCATCGCAAGGAGCGCAGACCACGTGATATGTGATGAGGTGGTTTATGGCTGCACATATGACCTCTTCTCTGAGATTGATAGGTTCGGAATTGAAAATACATTTGTTGATACTTCAGATCTCGAAAGATTGAAGAGTGAAATAAAAAGCAACACAAAGCTCATCTTTCTTGAAACACCTGCCAATCCAACCCTGAAGATGTCTGATATCAAAGCCATCTCTGAGATAGCAAGTGATGTAGGTGCCAAGGTTGTAGTAGACAACACTTTCATGACTCCATACTTTCAAAGGCCGATAGAACTGGGTGTGGACGTGGTTATTCACAGTGCAACCAAGTATATAAGCGGGCATGGAGACACTATCGCAGGAGTCGCCGTCGGTAAAGCGGATTTCATTGAACAGATGAGGAAAGGCGCTTTAAAGGACATTGGGGGTGCGCTGAGTCCATTCAATGCGTGGCTACTTATTCGAGGGCTGAAGACGCTCTCCGTACGCATGGATAGGCACGAAGAGAATGCCACTAAAGTCGCTGAATTCCTAGAGGGCCATCCAAAAGTGGAAAAGGTAATTTATCCGGGACTGAAATCCCATCCCCAGTACGATCTTGGTAAGAGACAGATGTCTGGATCTGGCGGTATGGTAGCTTTTGTTCTCAAAGATTCTACTCAATCATGGAAGGTCATAAATAATGTCAAATTATGCACGTTTGCTGTAAGCCTTGGAGATGTGGATACCCTTATACAGATACCAACATTTATGACGCATAAATCCATGCCAAAGGAAATTAAGAAAAGAGGCGGGATTACGGATGGTTTGATAAGACTATCAGTCGGTATAGAAGATACAGATGACATAATAGGGGATTTAAACCAGGCTCTTGAAAATATTAGGGGATAGTCAAACTGTTTACAATGTCTGGACCACTCTGTAAACGACAACATTATTAATGAGTAGAAGCTAAAAACCAGCTGATGATTGAGATACACAAGTTCAAAGAAGTTGATTTAACCGGCGCAACAATAGTCGAAGGTTTTCCCACTATCGGTTTAGTGAGTATAATCTCAGCGAATTTTTTAATAGAGGCGTTTAATCTGGACCAGATATGTGCTATAGATTCTCCTGATTTTCCCCCGGTTTCAATGGTCTATGCTTCGAGACCTAAGTTTCCTGCAAGAATATACGCAGATGAGTCACATAAACTTGCAGTATTTTTGACCGAATTTACACCGACTTCTGAGCTTGCGAGACCAATTGCCGATAAAATACTAACATGGGCAATGGATAATGGATGTTCTAGAATCATAACCCCCGAAGGTTTACCGTACCCCAATACAAATGGAGTTGAAGGAGAAGTGAAAGATTGTATAGTCTATGGCGTTGGTAGCAGCGATCGTGCAAGAGAGGACCTCAGGAATGCCGAAATAGACCAACTTGAGACTGGAATAATAACAGGAGTCTCCGCTGTTCTTCTCAATGAAGGCAGAAGAAAAGATTTTGATGTAATCAGTCTGCTTGCAGAGGTACG
>JAXHTN010000026.1:0-13958 GCA_034190145.1 Halobacteriota archaeon
TGATATCACTTCCGGGACATATCGATTCGTCTGTCGCTGCATGTGCTGCAGCCCACGGTGCCAGAGGTGATGCATGGGTACTCAGTCCGGTTGTAAAGGTCGCTTTTGCAGATCCGAATCTGGCATTTGACTTCAAAAATATAAGAGAAGAGGTTACAAAAGGGGTGCTAAGGGATTTTATGCCAGAAGGAGATAGAGATCCGATAAAACCGGCTAGATGATCTCAAAAAAGGTATTATATAGGGTAAAAAATACTAGTTTTAGAAAAACTTATATACAGGTATAATTAATAAGAACCTGTTCTAACTCTCTTTTTTAATGAGGTATTGAGATGGTTAATGATACACTAAAAGGAACTACTACGGTAGGAATGGTTTGTGCGGATGGAGTTGTATTGGCTAGCGAGAGACGAGCAACTATGGGAAATTTTATTGCAAGCAGTACTGCAAAAAAAGTATACCAGATTGATGATCTTGTCGGAATGACGACGGCAGGAGGTGTCGGTGACGCTCAATCGCTTGTCAGAATAATTACTGCAGAGACTAGACTTCACAAGATGCGAGCCAATGAAACAATGACAGTTAAATCTGTTGCTACTTTAATGTCAAACATACTCAGTGGCAACCGTTATTATCCATATTATGTTCAGCTTCTGATGGGAGGAGTCGACAGAAATGGTCCAATGCTATTCTCACTTGATGCTCTTGGTGGACAGATCGAAGAGACAAAAGTTGTTGCAACAGGATCGGGTTCTCCCACTGCATATGGTGTACTTGAAGATAGATATGTCCCTGATATGTCGATTGAAGAGGGTGCAGAACTCGCAATAAGGGCTTTGAGTAGTGCCATGAAGAGGGATTCTGCTTCAGGCGATGGGATAGCAGTAGTGAAGATAACAAGAGATGGTTTTAATCCCCTTACTGAGGAGGAAGTCTTAGAAATTAAGAGTTCACTATCATGATTTAATATCAAAATCAAAAAATACCCAAAATTTTTCATTTTAGAAGGAAATTTGATGTCAACGGAAGAATTGCTTAGTCAACTAAAGCATAAAATTGAAGAGAAGTTACCAAGTGGTGTTACGATATCAGGTCTTGAGTTTGAAGGACCAAAACTTGTTGTCTATACAAAAGAACCTAGAAAATTTGCTGACAATGGTGATATGATCAGATCTCTTGCCAAGGAATTACGAAAGCGCCTGGTAGTCAGGCCTGATCCGAGTGTACTTGTAGATCCGGAAACCGCGGTAAAAAGGATAGGAGAAGTTGTACCCGAAGATGCCGGAATAAAGAATCATTTCTTTGATTCTGATACCGGGGAGGTTGTAATTGAGGCAGAGAAACCGGGACTTGTCATCGGAAGACATGGTGCAACATTAAGAGAGATAACTAAGATTGTTGGATGGACACCCAAAGTAGTCCGTTCGCCACCTATTGAGTCATCAATCGTCAAAGGAATAAGAGAATATCTCAGATCTGAGAAAGATATGCGAAAGTCCTTCCTAAGAGATGTAGGCCACAAAATACACCAAGAGGTAACCTCAAAACATCAGTGGGTAAGGGTGACCACACTTGGTGGATGCCGAGAAGTAGGGAGAAGTTCATTTTTGTTATCAACTCCGGAGAGTAGGATTTTGATCGATTGCGGTGTAAATGTCGGATCTGATGAGAATGGAACGCCCTACCTCTACATACCTGAAGTGAGTCCGATAAACCAGATAGATGCTGTTGTAATAACACATGCCCATCTTGACCACGGTGGACTTGTACCACTTCTCTTCAAATACGGATACGAGGGGCCAGTATATGCAACTCCACCAACAAGAGATCTTATGGCCCTCTTACAACTTGATTACATAGAGGTGGCAGGCAGGGAAGGGAAGAGAATTCCTTATGAATCTTCCATGGTCCAGAAGGCACTTAAACACACGATCACTCTCGATTATGGTGATGTTACCGATATCGCACCCGACATCAAAGTGACATTTCACAATGCAGGACACATTTTAGGTTCTTCAATAGCTCATTTCCACATCGGAGAAGGGCTCTATAACATTGCTTTTTCAGGTGACTTCAAGTATGAGAGGACACTTCTTTTTGATCCTGCTGTGAACAATTTCCCACGCCTTGAGGCCCTTATGATGGAAGGGACCTATGGTGGACCGAGAGACAATCAACCATCCAGACGTGACGCTGAACATCAGATGCAAGAGATTATTAAACGGACAATTGAACGTAGTGGAAAGGTGATCATACCTGCTTTTGCAGTTGGTAGGAGTCAAGAGGTTATGATCGTTCTTGAAAGTGCCATCAGAAGGAAGGTCGTAGATAGCGTTCCCGTCTACCTTGATGGAATGATCTGGGAAGCAACGGCTATACACACCACATATCCGGAGTATCTTAACAGTGGGCTGAGAGATATGATCTTTCACAGGGGACTGAACCCATTCTTGTCCGAATGTTTTGTACCGGTGGAATCGGCCGATTCTAGGCCAAATATCATTGAAGGCGAGCCATGTATTATCCTTGCTACATCAGGAATGCTAAATGGCGGCCCGGTTATGGAATACCTTAAAGCACTTGCCCCTGATGAGAGAAATACGCTGGTCTTTGTTGGTTACCAAGCAGAGGGTACGCTAGGAAGGCGCATACAAAAGGGTTGGGAAGAGATTCAGTTGCCGGGTACGAATGGTAAATCTATGTCTGTCAAGATAAATCTAGAGGTAACAACTATCGACGGTTTCTCAGGACACTCAGATCGTAGACAACTCGTCGAGTTCGTAAGACGCATGAATCCCAGGCCGAACAAGATCTTGATAAATCATGGTGACGAGAACAACTGTTCGGACCTCTCCAGCGCCATGTATAAGAAGTTTAAGATAGAGTCACGAGCCCCTATGAATCTTGAGACGATAAGATTGATTTAGTCCAGTAATTCAATTTCTTCACCAAGATGTTCCCTGTATGCGTAAATAAAACTTATTGGTTCCATAAACTTCCTCTTCAAAAGTTTCAACTCGCACTTAACACACCCATCATCTTCATCATAAGAGATCAATGCATATCTGTAAGTCGCTAGCGATCCCGGATTTATTACAGGGATCTTATCCAAATTATAGATGCCCGCGTGCTCGTGAAAGTGAGCACAGATTACAAATTCCGGAAGAATATCCTTGATAAGTTCTGTTATTGCTCTGCTGCCCCTTACAAGGCCCATGCGCCTTCCCGATTTTATCCTGAATTGGGGTGGTTCATGGGTGAGTAAAATAATCTTCTCTTCGGAACTTATTCTTTTTCTTAAAAGTCCGATCTTTTCGTTCATTATCTCTTCACTCACATCTCCATCACAGATTGAGCATCCGAATCTATTCAACGCACCTGAGATTCCGACAAGTAATACACCATCATGCAATTTTATATAAGAGTCGTCAACAACTCGTACATGGGGATGATTAGCCTTTATAAGATCCTGCACCTCTAAGCAATCTACATTTCCAGGCGTATAAAAAACAGGTAATTTTTGCCCCTCTAATCTATTTAAAATAAGTTCTGAGCTCTTCAACTGATAGTTCAAAAATTTTCTTCTCCCGCCCTTGGGATTATAGGCCCATCTTGAATAGCTTTCCCTACTTAAATTTCCATGCTTGAGTATGTATTCAACCATCAATCGAGGTGGTGTAGTGATAGGGATATCACCCGCAATAAGCATCGAATCGAACTTTTTAACATCAATCGTTCTGGTAAGCCCCTCAATAGCCTTCACACTCCCGTGTATATCTGCAATCACGAGATACCTCTTCATATTCGAATCTAATGGGCTTGTGAAGCATGAATTTATCTAAAGGATCCAATATTAAGAAGAGATAATGAACTTACCCGTCTGTGGAATCATTCAAGAAGCTATTTATATCAGTGTTATTTTTATCTATTTGAGAGAGTAGCCATGAAGGAATTAGCCCCGAAGTACAACGAAAATACCATTAAAGAGATCGAGGTCTGCGACGTAACGTTAAGGGATGGTGAACAGACTCCGGGAGTCTCATTTACTGAAGAGGAGAAGATCGATATCGCTCACAGAATTGATGAGGTCGGGATTGACATTATTGAGGCTGGGTTTCCAATTGTTTCCAGTGAAGAGGCGAGTATCGTGCGAAAGATTGCAAATTTAGGGCTAAACGCAAGAACATGTGCACTTGCTAGGGCAAATTTCAAAGATATTGACTGCGTTGCCTCTTGTGACATAGATATTGTTGCTGTTGTGTACGGGACATCGGATCTTCACCTCAAGATCAAGTATAACCAAACAAGAGAAGAGGCTTTATTAACAGCAATAAACGCCCTTGATTATGCAAAAGATTATGGACTTACAGTAAGATTTGCAGCAGAAGATGCAACCAGATCGGATCTGAGATTCTTAAAGGAGTACTTTGTGACAGGCGAGAAGCATGGTGCGGATATGATAAGCATTGCAGATACAGTAGGTGTACTAAACCCTAGTACCACTCACAAATTAATAAAAGAGATCAAGGAGGTATCCAGTATACCAATATGTATTCACTGCCATGACGATCTGGGACTGGCTCTTGCAAATACACTTGCAGGAGTTGAGGCAGGTGTGAAACAGATACAAACAACCGTCAATGGTATCGGTGAGAGGGCGGGAAATACACCACTTGAAGAGGCGCTTCTTGCATTGTACCTCCACTATGGTATCGATAATTATGATCTCTCAAGAGTAACAGGACTATCTAAGATAGTATCAGAGTACTCCAGAATAGACGTTGCTAAGAATAAGGCAATAGTGGGTGATCATGCTTTTACACACGAATCAGGCATTCATGTTGCTGCAGTACTTGATGACCCGAACACATACGAACCTTTTCTGCCTGAACTCGTAGGAGGAGAACGTAAATTTGTACTTGGAAAACATACAGGTAGAAGAAGCCTCCAGCATATAATAGAGTGTGAAGGTTATGATCTCAGTAACGAGGAAGTAGCCACAATCCTTGAAAAGATTAAAAAATCAAATATATCTAAGAGGCCAATCACAAGAAAGGAACTCGATGAATTGATAAAAGAGACGTGATTAAGATCACTTTCTTCCCTGAGAGCATCTTTTACAGATTCCTTTAGAGGAATCAAAACAGTTATGACAGATATTTGAACCGCATAAGCTACAAGTAAATACTTTCCCAGCAGCCCCACAAACAGTGCAAATACCTGATAGATCCATATACACCTATAAGATCAAGAACCCTGATATATGAGATATTCGTCGATGAACCAGTCCCCTAGCTCTTTTCTTATCTTCTCTATCTCGTAATTTACCATCTCGTCAACCTCTAGTATATGCTGAACTATCTCTAACACAATATACCCCCCTTTTTATTCAGGTATCGGCATCAACTTCTATAAAAGTATCTGTCTATCGAATTGAACAGCTACATCAATGCCATTAGTTATAATAACAATTATATATTATAAATATATCCATTCCCGAAATATCACATTCCGCTAAATTTATCACATATCATACTTTTTCATCTAACTGGTGAATATATATATGCCCAGTGTAAATGAACTTGGATTGTATGTCTTCGAGGAGATGCTCGATTTAGAGGATGAATTGAATACTGAATCGTATGAGTTAAAGAATGGAACGGTTATCATCGATGCAGGTGTAAAAGCGATAGGTGGTTATGAGGCAGGGATGTACCTATCTCGACTATGTATGGCAGATCTTGCTGACATTTACTTTACAACTTTCGAACTGAATGATAAGGTATTTCCAGCATTACAAGTCGTAACTGATCATCCAATTGTAGCATGTATGGCGTCACAGTATGCTGGATGGCAGATAAGTATTGACAAGTTTTTTGGTATGGGGTCAGGACCTGCTAGAGCGCTCGCAAAAAAACCAAAGAAGCTGTACGAGGAGATAGGATATGAAGAAAATGACGATTGTGTTGCTGCTGTTCTGGTCCTTGAATCAAGTTCAATACCTGACGAATCAGTGACCGATAAAATTGCTGAAGCATGCGGAGTGGAACCGTCAGAGCTTTACATTGCTGTTGCACCAACGGCCTCCGTAGCAGGATCTATTCAGATATCAGCAAGAATCGTTGAGACCGGGATTCATAAGATGGAGTCGATAGGATTTGACATCAACACTATTAAGCACGGTTACGGTATCGTTCCGATTGCCCCTATTGTGGGTGATGACACCAAGTGCATGGGCTCCACGAATGACTGTATTATATACTGCGGCAGGACCAACTACACGATTGATTACGAGAACGTGGATGAGCTTAAGGATTATATGAAGAAGATGCCTTCTGTCACCTCAAGAGATTATGGCAAACCGTTCTTTGTCACTTTCAAGGAGGCGGGTTTTGATTTCTTCAAGGTGGATGGGGGTATGTTTGCACCGGCAGAGATTACTATAAACGAGACCAACTCTTGCAAGACATTTGTCACAGGGAAGATCAATCCTGATGTCCTTTTGGAGTCTTTTGGAATCGAAGAGATCTAAAAGGAGAGGTCGCCGAATAAGTAATCCCACGAAAGATAGATAAATTAGCATTACCTATTGATTGTGATGGAATACGACGTTGTAGTGGTCGGAGCAGGGCCAGCGGGTTCAATGGCTGCAAAGTATGCGGCGATGAATGGCGCAAGGACTGCCCTGCTCGAAGAACACTATGCAATAGGTGAGCCCGTCCAATGTGCCGGACTTGTGAGTGTTGCGGGGATAAACGAGTGTGAAGTAACCCAAAATGAACTCTTTGTAAATCGAGAGATAAATGGTGCATTCTTATACTCTCCTGATTGCAGAAGTATCCCCATTAGGGGAGATGAGACCAAGGCTTATGTGATCGAGAGAAGGATATTCGACCGTATCCTATCACAGAACGCAATCGATGCCGGAGTCGATCTTCACTTGAACAGCAAGGTTGTCGGTCTAAAAAGAAGGGCTGACGGGCAGATACTTACAGTGATATCCGGTGGGAAAGAAACAGAAATATGTGCAAACGTAGTCATAGGAGCTGACGGTGTAAGAAGCAAGATTGCAAAGTTATCCGGCCTTGGTGATGTCAAGAAGATAATACCCGCAGTACAGATAGAGGGGAGATACAAGGCAAGAGATCCTAGTTTTGTTGAGATGTTTGTAGGGGATAAAATAGCGCCGGGATTTTTCGCATGGTGTATACCTACTGAAGAAAATATGGCAAGAATCGGCCTCTGCTCAGATGATGCACCACTAGAACATCTACAGACACTCCTCTCTTCACACCCAATAATTTCTAGGAGGTACAGGGGTTCAGTTACGGATTTTGTCGTCGGAAGCGTCCCACTTGGCCCGCTTAAAAAGACCATTGCCGATGGTGTGATGATAGTCGGGGATGCTGCAGGGCAGGTTAAACCAACGACAGGGGGTGGTGTATACACCGGAGCCCTCTGCGCAAAGATTGCAGGAGAAGTTGCTGCAAAAGTAGCAAAACAGGGCGATGCCAGCCTCAAAAACTTGAAAGAATACGAGAAGAGATGGAGAGCTTCACTAAATAGGGAATTTAGTACGGGTATGTTCATAAATAAGACGATAGGTAAGCTAGACGATTCGGACTTCAATGATTTTGTTTCAACACTGAACGATCCTGATATCCTTGAGATAATAACTAAGTATGGTGATATGGATCACCCGTCTATTCTTGTAAGAAGATCGCTTCGTCTCCTGAATCTACCAAGATTAAGACTAGCGCTCAGACTTGGTAGAAAGGCTCTTTTTTGACCATGAAAGGCGAAATAATCAACTTAATTCCTTGGCCTGTTGTAATATTTCTGGTCGGATTCGGCGACGATCTTTGTTTTAGACAACTCATGAAGCCCCCTAAATACCGTTTCAGGCATCTTCGGACCTTCGAGCACTGGTATCACTGTAATACCCATCATTTCAAACTCTCTTGCAAGCGTTCTTGCACTATATTTCCCGGAAACCCATGACGCAAGCCTCTCGTCTGAGAAGATAGGAATGTGAACGATGTAGACTCCTTCTGAGATCAGTTGTCTCAGCTGCCTGAGCACGATATTTTGTACCTTGGTATCAACAGCTCGTTGCCGTTTGGTATCCATTGTACCTCCTTCTTTCGTCTCGGTCAAATAAGGCACTCCGGTCTGCTTCCAACCGGTCTCAGGTAGTCCATCAGATATGATGATAAGGATGTTCACACCACCCTCGTTTGCCCACCTCAACCTGATAAGTTTACCAAGTGCCAGATCCAGACGCGTCCCACCAGAACCATTTTTACGTAAGAGCTCACTATAGATTATCTCACGCTTCGTAAGAGGATTGGTAACCTTACTTCCAAAAGCAATCAACCTAACATCAGCATTTCGTCCATATCCTTCAAGTATCAGTAGCGATGCAAGTTTAGCAATTGTCTGCGGACTCTCCTCTTCATGCATTACTGATCCGAATCTATCCTTTCTCCACCAACTTGTCATCGAGTTGGAGTCGTCATATATCAACATTATGTTGAGCTTTAAAACACTCTTGACTCTCTGCCTCCCGATGATGTTGTCAAGGCTTCTTCCATGCAGACAGAACTCCGAATGCGTCTTGCTAAAGCTTATGCTCCCCTCACCGTTGTACTTTTTATAGATGATGCTCGAGTCTGTTGGCAAAACGAGATGGTTTGATGCAAGTAAATTTCTCGAATATTTTCTGCAGTCACGTTGAAGCTGCTTAATTGTGGATACCGAAGGATCCTTGAGACATTGCGCAATCAGACTATTGATTGCCCCATCAACCATATTTTTTCTCCTATAGGTTACTTGCCATTTTAAGGGCAAGTTCATTCACAAGCTGAATCGATACCTGATCGGTCTCGTCAGCTATTACCATCCCTTGATGAAATGCTGCATCCGAAAAAGCGGTCTTCTCAGAAACACCTTCACCTATCAGAAGATCGCAGTAGCGAGCCATCTTAATGACCCCATCAGTGGATATCCCCTGTGGTAGGGTACTCTCTTCCCTATTCATCCTACGCGTCTCATCTGCAAATTCAAGTATTGCACTTATCATACCCGAACTCAGATGCGGTGCTGCCCCTTTGAGAACTTTCTCCTCGATGAGCCTTTGAGGATAGCCGACATGGACAGGTATAAACCTTCTTTTAAGGGCGCTACTGATCCTATATGTACCTTCATCACCGAAGTTGGCTGTTGTTATGACAACCCAATCATCAGGTTTTTCAAGGACTTCTTCCTTGTATTCCAGTACAAGTCGCCCATGTGAGAGTAACAAAAAAATTCCGGAATATGCCGAACTTGGTGCACGTGTAAACTCATCGATCAGTAAGTTTTTACCCTCCTGGATTGCCCTAGTCACAATACCGTCCTTATGAAGGTATTTTTGGGCAACTCCCGGATCCCCTGACATAGATAGAGGATGAAAACCCCCGACAATCTGATATTCTGTCATACCTTCTGTTGCCTCAATCTCAAGATAACCCCTATTTAGACTACCTAGTATATGCCTTGCAATTGACGTCTTACCACAACCAGGCGGACCAAAAAGAAGAATCGGATATCCAAGTTTTATATATCTTAGTGACTTTAAGTATGCGTTATCTTGACCTTTAATCTCGCTTGTCTCAATTATCTTAGCATAATCGCGTCTTTCAAGCGTAATCACCATCTTTCACCTACCGGACTTATGTATATCTTGAGTTAAAGTCCTCCTCTATCATATTTATGGCATCTTTTGCCTTATTACCAACAGCTGTGTCACCATGTTTTGCATGCAAGGTATCATATTCATTCTTAAAGCGTTGCATAACCTCGTATGCACTTATACGGTCATCCATGTTCCTTAATCTGCCTATTTGAGATTTAACCTCTTTTAGTAAATCTTGATAAGGATCATCAGCATCTTCAACTTTCTTCTCACATTTCTTCTTCTCCGGTGCGGTGTATACAATCTCACGAGTCTTTCTAATTATGTGCTTTTCATATCCAAGGGCATCGTATAGTATAAGCCTATAGATCATATACGCCGCAGGTATAAATATCAGATGAGGCAACGAGTAGTACCAGAGCACCCCAAGTATTGCAAGCTCTCTTGTCACTTCATTCTGCACTGAAGAGAGAACATTTGGTATCACGTCCATAGACATGATTGCAGTGGGACTGAAAGTAACCTGGTTTATAATAACAAGTACTGAGACGGCAACAACAACCATATATAATGGAAATGTCAAGAACACGCCACTTATTGCTTTTCTGAACCGTTTGAAAACCGTTGTGGAAGAGAATATCTGTTTTGAGAATATACGACAGAGCCCAAGAGGAATTAGGGACCAGAGGACAGCCAGCATCAGAAGCAATGTACTATACTGCATACCCATTGAAAATATTCCATTCGAAAAGAGCACTGAAAATGCCATTGCAGAAAAGATATATCCGTGAGAATCTTTATCCTCAGTCGTTATAAGGACAGCAATTGTGTTTACTATTGCAAAGATTACCATAGGAAAAGAAGCAACAAACATCTCCTTTGGGTCGGTTGTATAAGAATTACGATATGCTAGCCCCACCAAAGTGTACGCAGATAGGCCAAGAAGCATATATGCAGATATAATAGATATCTCGTTTGGTAATCTTCTTATGAAGGGTATGGTCACGATTATTCCGAATAATAACAACGCCAGTATTACAGGTAGATAATAGATCGATGTTACAACGCATGCTAGAAGAAGCATCACCACCGGTATAAACATGATGTAATCGTTTACTCTTTGATTCATTTAACCGTCCCCTCTTAAAAAAGTTATACTTCAAAGCTTAAAAAATAATCGGTCAAAAAAAGGATTATGACTCTTACGAATGCGATAATTCTCTGATTTAAATCATTTTTTCACAAGTCACCTGTAGACATCCAGTTCAAATGAAAAAAAGTGTCAATATTAGATGGTTATTGGATGTATATATCCATTTAAAAAATGGGCCCGCTGGGATTTGAACCCAGGTCATCGGGTTCGAAGCCCGAGAGGATGTCCACTACCCTACGAGCCCATAGCCCATAGATGAAAACTCTCCATAGACAAAATGAACCAGTAATTCAATTACTCTAGTCCGATCCAACAGATAATAAGTTTTTCATATGATAAGATAGATTTGACTTCAATGGAGAATTATCGATGGGATGCACTATACTTGTTGGCGGGTTGTTCGGTGATGAAGGAAAAGGGAAGATTGTTTCCCATATTGCACATTCCGATAGGCCCACAATAATTGGAAGAGGTGGTGTTGGGCCGAATGCGGGCCACACTGTCGTAGTCAAAGATCAGAGATATGCAATAAGAATGATCCCTTCGGGATTTGTTTATAAAAATGCGCGATTATTAATTGGTGCTGGTGTTCTAGTTAACCCGAATGTATTTATCGAAGAGGTATCTTCGCTAGGTGTTGAAGGGAGAATAGGTGTTGATAAACGCTGTTCGATAATAGAGCAAAAACACATAGAATCAGATAAATCAAGTTCATATCTTTCAGGAACCATCGGATCGACAGGAACAGGATGTGGACCCGCAAATGAAGAACGAGTAAAGAGGACAGCAAAACAAGCGAAGGATATTGAAGAGTTGCAATCATACCTTACAGATGTACCCCTTGAGATAAATGAAGCAATTGATAGGGGCGAGAATGTTATTATTGAAGGGACGCAAGGGTTTGGTATATCTCTTTATTATGGCACATATCCTTTTGTTACTTCGAAGGATACTTCTTCATCACAGATGGCCGCAGATGTTGGTGTTGGACCGACGAGAATTGATGAAGTTATCGTTGTCTTTAAGGCATTTCCCACACGCGTAGGAAGCGGACCTTTTGATACCGAGATGAGTTCAGAGGAAGCCGTCAATCTTGGAATAGAAGAGTTCGGAACAGTTACCGGAAGACAGAGACGAATAGGTCAATGGGATGGTAAGATGGCACGATACTCGGCGATGATAAATGGAGCAACACAGATTGCAATAACCGGTCTTGATAGAATCGATCCTGCCTGCCGGGGTGCCACTGATTATGATGATCTCAGCACCAAGGTTAAGGAGTTTGTTAAAAGAGCAGAAAAGGATGTTGGTGTACCCTTTACATTATTATCAACAGGTCCTGAGATGTCTGAGATAATAGATTTACGAAAATAACTTATTATATTATTTAATTGATTTATTAGCCTATTTTTATCAATAAAGGTGCCACGAAGATTTAGGTAAATTTAAATAATAAAAAAAATAGACGAAGACGGGATTTGGAGTTAATTTATAATAGTAGACAATTGGGTTTAAATATTTACAATTGGTGATTTAATGACGGACGAGATAGATATAACAGAAAGTTTGGATCCTCTCTTTAATCCAAGATCGGTTGCTGTTATCGGCGCAACAAACAACATGAACAAATGGGGAAACTCGAGTTTTGCCAGTGCTTTGAATGGTTTTAAAGGGCCTGTTTATCCGATCAACAATAAGGAGAGCGAGGTCCTTGGACACAAGGCATATAAACGTGTGACAGATGTGCCTGATGATAAACCAGTTGATCTTGCTGTCTTTGTTATACCTGCACCATTCATACCTTCGGTTATGCAGGACTGTGTTGATAAAGGTGTGAAGGCGGGAGTTATCATCTCTGCAGGATTTGCAGAGGTTGGCCCTGAAGGGCAGAAGTTACAAGACGAAGTGATGGCTATCGCAAGGAAAGGTGGGATCAGAATAGTAGGGCCCAACTGTATGGGTTTCTGGAGCTCATCATCCGATCTTAGGGCCTTCATGTTCCCATTACCCGTTTTTGCAGGGCCTATTGCCTTTGTCTCACAGGGTGGTAACGTTGGTGGTGCAATTGTCGGCTCAGGTTACTCCCGTGGCATAGGTTTTCGCAGGTATATAAGTTGTGGGTGTACGGCAGACATCCAAATTGAAGATTACATCGAGCACTTCGGCAATGATTCAGAAGTGAAGGTGATTTTGGCATATATCGAAGGTGTAAACGACGGTAAAAGGTTCATCGAGAAGGTTAGTAAGGTATCTACAAAAAAACCTATAATAGCGTTAAAACCAGGAAAGACCGACGCTGCTGCAAAAGCCATTAGTTGTCATTCAGGTGCACTCTCAGGTTCTGAAAACATTTATGATGCGGCTTTTAAAAAGGCTGGAATTATGAGGGCGGATACTCCAGAGGAGCTTTTGGACTACGCAATCGGATTTTTAACACAACCGCTGCCACGGGGGAGAAGGACTGCTATTGTCACACCTGGTGGGAGTTATGGTGTTTTGTGTGCAGATGAATGTGCTTATCTCGGACTTGACATTATAGATCTGCCTGAAGAGACGATAAAGGAGTTCAACAAGATATTTCCACCTAGATGGAGCCACGGAAATCCCGTCGATCCTGCAGGGGATAGGAATTTTCCTGCATACTTCAGGGCCCCCTCTATGCTTCTTAGACAGGATATTGTGGATTCTCTAATATTCATGGGATTTGGTAACTTCTCGGGCATGGCGGAGACCTTCACAAAGGCACTATCCTCAGGGGATGCTAGTGGTGGTTTTGCCAAGATGATGCAGGACATCATTCCCCAGATTGGTTCCGGTTTCACGGGCCAGGTCATGAGATGGATACGAGGTTTTAAGAAGCCTGTCCTCACCACTACATTCTCAGAAGAGACGCCAACCTTACAGGACGGACAGCATCAATCATACCCTTCAGCTGATAGGGCCGCAAAGGTCCTTGCCAAACTTGTAGAGTACAAAGAGTACCTTGAATCGCAAGGTCATTATGAGAACAAGGAGTTCGACCCATTCGAGTTCTGGTGGGCCGGCCAAAATATGAAAAAATCGAAGAAGGAGTCGAAGAAATGAGCGAACCTGATATAGTAAAAGAATTGGACCCACTATTTAATCCGAA
>JAXHTN010000260.1:0-2607 GCA_034190145.1 Halobacteriota archaeon
CCAAGTTCGGTTGCGGACTCCACTCCAAGTATCTTGACTGCTGCTCTTGCAGTCGGATGAGTCTTTGTTGCACCTCCAACAAGTCCTGCAGCTATCGGGATTTCTATCGTTCCGACAAGATCACCATCACCGTTCTTCTCCCAGATGGTGACTGGTTTGTACTCCCCTGTTCTGCAGGCATAGGTGTGTACTCCGGACTCCACTGCCCTTGTATCATTTCCTGTTGCAAGCACAACAGCCGTAATACCGTTCATAACACCCTTGTTGTGAGTGGAAGCCCGATAGACATCAGCATCAGCAAAGTGATATGCTTGGATGATGGAGTCAACGACATCTTCTCCACCTATTGCTTCCTTAGAAAAGACCGCTCTTGCACGCATCAATCTCTTATCTGCAAGATTTGATATGATCCTCAAGACGGCCTTTCCGGATGTTATCTCTTCTATCATCGGAGAAACTGCTTCTGACATTGTATTAACAGTGTTTGCACCCATAGCATCCTTGCAGTTGACGATGAGGTGAACGATGATCATGGGACCGGATTTACTATTTACTACCCTAACTTCAACATCAATAGCACCACCACCAACACTTATAAGGAATGGATCCTGCTCGTTTGCGAGTTTGATTATCTCGTCCTTCTTTGAAAGTATCGCATATCTTGCCGAGAAAGGATCTACGACACCTACAACCTGAATCTGTCCTATCATGATCGGACCTGTGCTCGATGTTGTAAAACCACCCTTGTCTCGTGCCATCCTCGCTGCGTTACCGGCAGCCGCAATCACTGAAGGCTCCTCGATAGCCATTGGTATTAAATAATCTTTTCCGTTGATAAGAAAGTTCGTGGCAACTCCGAAAGGTACGTCTATCGTCCCGATCACATTCTCAACCATACGGTCAGCCAGTTCCATATCAATCTGTCCGCTTATCTGCACCACCTCTTCTTCAGTGAGGGAGGCGAAATCCTTGACAAGCGCTCTACGTTCTTCAACACTCTTCTTAAAGAACCCTGAAATCCTTGATGTTTTAGCCATGATAAAACCTCTATTAATAACCAATCTGAGTGTTACCCCCAGATTATCAATTGCCCAAAGTATAAAACACTATCGCAGATCTTTTCGGACCTGAGAATGGGTAAATTTATATGTCGTCACAACATATCGTAAAGATGTGTCATTAGATTATTTCACTATTGAGGCCAAATCATGAAATATCACCCGTTTGGAGTTTTTCTTGTTGTTCCCGGGCCAAGGGAGCGGGGTCGAAGCAGGAGTTTTTCGTATTCCGGTTTCGTACAACCTAATTGGTTCTCACATATGATGTGCCATGGACAACGGGCTGAAAGGGGCGAGGTTCGCTATCTTATTCTTGACGCCCTCTCTTATAGTCCTCGGCATGGCTACGACGTGATCCGGGAGATTGAGAAGCGTTCCGAAGGTATTTACAAGCCCAGCACAGGGGCAGTTTATCCTACTCTTCAGATGCTTGAAGAGAGTGGATTTGTCCATTCATATGAAGAAGGCGGCCGGAAACTGTATGAACTCACTGAAGAAGGGAAAAAGGAGCTCAAAGATAACGAGGAAGAGGTCGAATACATATACGAGCGGCTCTGCTGGCACTCTTCTTTATCTCAGGGAGAAAACTTTCAAGCTATGGGTGAGCAGGTTGAACGAATGTTCAGGTCCATGAGGCGGTCCTTTCAACGAGGGCAGATTGATTCAAGGAAGATGAGTGATATCCGTCTCGTCTTAGAGGATGCGGAAAACCGTATCGAAGAGATTCTGAGGGGAAAGAGGAATGATTGACTTCAAGAAAGTGCAGGATTGTATAAATATGAAAATTTTTGAGGAGGAGTTGAAAAATGAGATGTGATAGATGCAACGAGGTAATTGAAGAAGGTGAAGAGCGTGAACACTCAGGGAAAATGCTTTGTGAAATTTGCTACATGGATGCTGTATCGCCTCTTCGCACCTGTGACCCCTGGGCGGTATACGGGGCTAAAACATTTGAGAAGAATGCAGGTGGTATTACGACCCTGACCCCGAATCAAACCATGATACTTGAGATACTTGAAAAAACAGGAGGTCTTGAGTCAGAAGAGTTGCTTTTGCGCCTTGACGGTAAGCTTTCAAAGCCTCAACTAGAGCGGGAGTTTGCCACACTTAGACATCTGGAGCGGGCAAGAGCAGAGAAAAGAGGAGATAAAGTTTTTTTAATACTCTGGTAAAGTCCTACCCTGTGCGGGATCTCATGAATGAAAAAATTTAATTTGTAGTGGCCATGAGATCGAGTTGGGAGAAACCAGATGTATAAAAAGTTACAAAAGGATCTATTTCAGATAAAACTGAGTAGACATTCAAGTCACTGTTATCTGATAACCTCGGATATAAAGGCCCTTATCGACACCGGGTCAGTTCAGGACTTTTCCGATTTGTCCAGTGACCTTAATGATCTCGGAGTTGACATAAAAGACATTGATATCGTTATAAATACTCACGAGCATTTTGATCACATTGGTGGAAACAAATTTTTTCAAAAAAATTCGATGATAGCAGCCAACAGATTTGCTGCGGTAAAGATAATATACGGTGACGATGAGGTGAT
>JAXHTN010000261.1:0-2568 GCA_034190145.1 Halobacteriota archaeon
ATGCTGGATACAGTATCGATCAGAAGAACCTTGGCAAAGGTTTTCTGGAACCAGAGAAACTTGCAGAATCACTTTTAGCCGAGGAGCGGTGGCGACAGATACTATCAAGCCTTGTTGTATGCTTCTTTGCACGAGGGATCTACAAAGAAGATATGGTGGTAAAGGCACTCAATGTGGCAGGATTTAGCTTCACTTCAGAGGACATTTATCGCATCGGAGAGAGTATACACAAAGATAAGTACGATTTCAAGATTAGAGAGGGCTTTTCATTTGACAGTCTACGGATACCAAAACGAATATTTGAGACTCGATCTCCGGTTGGCGAGTGGGACGAGGAGTATATCAGGAGGGCTCTTGGATACGTCTCGAAGGTGTTGTTAAACAATAGACCACTGCCCTAAGCCTTATAAATGTATAATATAATCCTCGTTAATGCTATCAACCTTGGGGGAGTTTAGGGTTAAATGAAATAATGATTGATGGACTAGAGCAACCCGCCGAATCCTTTCACGTCACTTTCTTCCGGCATAGATAGAGAATATTCCGTGTTTATATAAGCAGTCGACGTCCTTGAATCCGATATCCCTGAGTGCACCGATCTGATCATCAAGGGTGCTCAGTTGCCTGTAGTGATCCTCTTTCAAATATCTTCTGATTGCATCATCGGTGCCATCATCTATTTTATACTCTCTTTGCCTCGCTCTCATCCAGTCTCTCCATAGCTTAAGATACCATTCTTCAATGGTCTTGCTTGGTGAAAGGATTATATCAAGGTTGACAAAACACCCATCATCCTTTAGGTGAGAATATATACATTCAAAGAGGGGCTTCTTCTCACGGTCTGCCAGGTGATGGATTGCAAGTGAGGAGAAGATGAGATCATAGTCCTTTCCTTTAAGTGAAGAGTCATCTTTTAGTAACTCCTGAAAACTCAATCTGATAAATCTTATATTTTCATAAGAGGTAAGTCTTGTCCTCGCATTCTCAAGCATATGCTCGGAACCATCAATTAGAGTGGCCACTATCGAACCATCAAATTCAAGCAGTTCTTGAGTGATTATCCCGTCCCCGCACCCAAGATCAAGGACTTTGCTTCCCTTCCCCACTCCAATAAAATGATTATAAAACGACTTCAGTATCTCAATCTGCTTCCTCCGGTCGACGACACGCATATCGGCTTCTTTCAGATACCATCTGACGACCTCTTCACCGGACCAATCAGTATCATTAAAATCGGTCATACACACATTTTACTTGAAATCTTAAACTACTTCCATTGTGGATGGTGGTTTTGTAGCAATGTTGTAGGTGACGCTGACAACGCCCGGAACTTCGGTCACTATCCTACCTGCTAGTTTTTCCAGGGTATCAAAAGAAAGTCTTGTCGGAGTTGCTTTCCTTGCATCTACGCTCTCCCAACACCTGATCTCAATCTGCAATCCGAAATCTCTCTTACCGTCTCTCATTCCGGTAACCCTGTCTTGATGCAAGATCGCCATGTACTGGAAAGCTCCTGTAGACGACAACTCCTCTTCGGTGATGATAGTTGCCTTTCTGACAAGTTTTATCTTCTCTTCAGTGACTTCACCGATCACCCTTGCAACAAGCGCAGGACCCGGGAAAGGCATCCTATTGTATACTGATTCCGGTAAACCAAGGCTCTTTGCAAGTTTTCTCACCCCATCCTTGCGCAGCCGGATCAGGGGTTCTATGATCTTGTATCCAAACGTATCTTCCGGGTCGATACCCAGTTGTTCAAAGACATTGTGCTGCCTCTTGATACCTGCGACAGTCTCATCGATGTCTGTCAAAATCGTTCCTTGAAAGAGGTATTTGGCTCCACTGTCTCTTACAAGTTTTCCGAATACTTCTTTATAGAACGTCTGAGTTATTGCTTCTCTCTTCTCTTCCGGATCTGTTATTCCTTTTAAGGCGTTAAAGAATTGATCTTTTGCATCAATAAGTTCAACTGTAACTCCGAGATCTTTGAACAATGAGACGACAGCTTCCGGTTCACCCTCTCTCATTATACCATTGTCGATAAAGTATGTCTTCAGTCTGTCACCCAATGCTTTGTGAGCAAGCATCGTGACTGCCGACGAGTCAACACCGCCTGACAGGGCATTTATCGCCAAATCATCTCCAACCGTGGATGAGATCTTCTCCACTTCCTCTTGAATAAATTTTCCAGTATCCAGATCTTCAGCTTTTATCTCCTCGGACTCCATTTTGAAACCTCACTACCTATTGCACAGATCTATAATAAATTTTTATGCAATTATGCATTGTTATTGCATGCAGGCTTCAAGAGTCCGATTACGTCTTCAAGACCTCGCTTAAAAGTTTCTCGAACTTCTTGTCTGTCATCACCTCGTAAGTCAGAAATTCACCGTTATAAAAGAGGCTGAATATCCCCCATGGTGTGGGAAGATCCTTTGCCTGCTTTAGGCCCTCTATCTTGATCTTCTCACAGGGTAGGTCATATTTTTCAGCCACAGCAATCATCTCATCAACCCAGTCTGCAGTATAAGGGCAAAGATCGGAGTACAGGAACGTAAGCCCTTTCAT
>JAXHTN010000262.1:0-2568 GCA_034190145.1 Halobacteriota archaeon
GTTAAGAACAGCTTTTTTATATCTTCGGGTATCTCGGGTATTCCTTGGATAGAACCGCTTCTTGCTATCTTTCTTAAGAGCTCTTCACTAAATATCTCCCTTATTGTCAAGAGCTCCTTGAAGTAAGAGTCGACCTCAAGAAGATGCTCACCATCGAGAACGTCGCGGACATATGCAACCGCAAAGAGAGGTTCAATTCCTGAAGAAGACCCTGCGATTATGCTCAAGGTTCCCGTAGGGGCTATAGTGCAGGTTGTTGCATTGCGCATCGATTCATAAACTCCTGAAATAATGCTATCCTCAAAGTTTGGGAAGTTGCCACGCAACTCTCCAAGTTCTCTTGATCTTTCTCTTGCGTTTTCATATATGAACTTCATAACATCTTCTGCAACTTCCAAGGCCTCATCTGAGTTATAAGGTATTCCCAGTCTTATGAGCATGTCGGCAAAACCCATTACACCGAGACCGATCTTTCTGTTTGCCTTTGTCATCTCCTTCACTTTTTGTAAGGGGAACTTGTTTACCTCGATCACATCATCCAGGAAGTCAACGCTATCTCTTACAAGCTGTTTCAGTCGGTCCCAATCTATCTTACCGGAAGAGACCATCTTTCCCAGGTTTATTGATCCGAGATTGCAGGATTCATAAGGCAGCAAAGGCTGTTCACCACAGGGGTTTGTTGATTCGATCATACCAATATGTGGTGTGGGGTTGTCCACATTTATCCTATCAAGAAAGATCAAACCCGGGTCACCGGTCTTCCATGCCATCTCAACGATGAGATCGAGTATCTCTCTTGCTTTCAGACTTTCCGTTGCAGAACCGGTCCTTGGATTTATTAGATTATAGTAATTATCCCCTTCAACTGCCAACATGAAATCATCTCCCACGGCAACTGATAGGTTGAAGTTCTTAAGTGCTCCCTCTTCACTTTTGGATTGTATAAACTCAATTATGTCAGGGTGATCAATGCGAAGCATACCCATATTTGCACCTCTTCTTTTACCTCCCTGCTTGACCACCTCGGTTGCAACATCAAATATCTGAATAAATGATACCGGTCCACTGGCAACACCTCTTGTCGACTTAACATCATCTCCTCTTGGCCTTAACTTCGAAAAAGAAAAACCTGTACCTCCTCCGGATCTATGTATCTTTACCATCTTTTCAAGAGTCCCGAATATCCCCCCAATAGAGTCTTCAACAGGAAGTACAAAACAGGCACTCAGTTGACCATTTTCTGTTCCGGCGTTCATAAGCGTCGGTGAATTTGGGAGAAACTGAAGACTTGCCATCATATTGTAGAATCTCTGCTCAGCCTCGAGGGGTTCCTCCTCAACAGCTGATATTGCTCTTGCTACTCTTCTAAACATCTGTTCCGGCGTCTCGGAAGCGTCTCCCTCTTCCCCATCTCTTAGAAGATACCTCCTCTCAAGTACCTTCTTTGCGTTAATCGAGAGCTCACTCATCTTCACACAAACTCATAAAAATCTATTTATCACTCTTGTGATTATAAGGTGCATATGATAAAGATATCGGGAGGAGATTATGAAACTTCATAGCACTGGCTCTGTCAAGAACCTCTGGGTAGGGAGATATCCAAGTGATGATTCGCTTGGTGTGGGGGCATTCGAATTCACAAACGATTATTCGGTCTTTGATTGGGGTAAAATGCCTCAGCAACTGCCTGACAAGGGAGAGGCACTCAAGAGGGAGACTGTTCACTGGTTCAGATCTCTTGAGGACAAGGGACTAAAAACACAATTCATCGAAGAGACTGATAAGACCAAGATAAAGGTAAAACTCTTCAGAAAGCTTGAATACGCCGAGATTTCGGGAAGCAGCAGTAATTTTATGCTTCCACTCGAGATCATCTTCAGAAACAAAGTCACACCCGCAAGTTCCCTTTTTAGAAGGCTTAAAAAGGAGACAGTAGATCCTACGGCATATGGCCTTCCTGAAGGATTTTTACCCCGGGATGGTGAGACTATCGTTCTTCCAAAACCCCTTGTCGAGTTCTCCACAAAGATTGAAGAGACAGACAGATACATCGATGATAGTGAGGCTATCAGTCTTGCAGGAATCACAAGTGATGAACTCAACTCAGTGAGGGATGTCGCACTCACCGTAAACAAGATAGTTACCGAAGAGGTGAAAGATAGGGGACTTGATCACATTGATGGAAAGATCGAGGTTGCGATGGGCTCAAAAAGAGATATCTATATCTGCGACACCGTCGGGACTTCTGATGAGAACCGCTTCCTCTATAAGGGACTCGATCTCAGCAAACAGATGCTAAGAGACTATTACATCCTTGATGGCTGGTATGATGAGTTGACAAAGGCAAGGGAAGAAGGATCTGAGTTACCGAAACCAAAGGAGATGGAACCAGAGTACTTAAACCTGGTAAATGATACGTATAAATCTTTATGCGTAGCAATAACAGGCGAACCATGGGGCGACGTAGAACCACCTTCTCTTGACGAGATTGTAAAAAGATATCAGGATTGGATAAAAGAGAAGAAGGAAGGCCTATAAAAGACCTATGCCCTCAAGCTCTCGGATCAG
>JAXHTN010000263.1:0-2538 GCA_034190145.1 Halobacteriota archaeon
CAAGATTCGGATGTATTTTCTTGAGTGGCTTTAGATGTTTGCATTCAGGACTATCATCACATTCCCAACAACCTTCCAATTCTTGTCTTTGGACGCATTTTCTGATCTCACAATTTTCTTTACAACCGTCTTCTGTGCATGGAGCAGTACACTCAAGTTCTGCTATCGCCTGCATGACCTTCAGAAATGTTTCATAGTCATTAAATACAGGGTTATTTTGTGATTTCAGCTTAGCATAATACTCAAATTGCAGATCAGATAGTACCTTATTTAATTCATTGATTGTCGAATACAGCTTTTTATTACTTGGAATACAATCAGGACAATATAGCCCGCATAGAGCTGTAAACCTCTTACTCACGATTACTCACTTCTTCCCAGTTCGTATTAAAGTTTTCAACTCATTTAACAGTATCTGAAAATTAAGAGAAGATGGCTAAGATTCCTTCGGAAGAATATTTCATATTTTTACAGTTCAGCTTATGAGATAGATGCTTACGAAGTTGAAAAATTTGAAGATCAGTTCTCCAAGAAAAATAAAGAGTATAGAGCATCTCGAGAGGATTTTTCAAATGCTGTACAAGCATTTCTTGACTAAAAGAAATAGAATACGCATGTTTGGCCATATATTAAGAATTCTGGTTATCAAAGGTGAAGAAAGAAGAGATTAGTATCAATTACAACGAGATTTTGCTTTAGGGTAGGTCTTTTAAGAAAATGTCAAGATGTTCTTACTGACTCTGGCCGATATTTAATTCTAAAGATTTATTACAATAATTTGAGGAGACTCCATGAAATTAAACGAAATAGCAAAGATAGGATACGTAGTAGACCTACAAGATTTGATTTCATTTCATGAATACCCTCAATATGGCATCAATCAAGATAATCTTGAGGGTTTTGGGATGGGTTCAATATCTCGCATGATGCGCCTTTTTAGCTATTTTTTCTTTTAAACAATGTGTATATATACGGCCTCGGGTCACCCTTTGGGTTTATGTAGGTGTATTATTCACTTGCCATTAATTCAAATGGAGGGAGGTTCTCTTCTAAGTTATAAATGTCATATCTTCTAACATCAAGGCCTGCAGACCTGGTTGCACTTTTTTTAATACTTCATTACAGTGCTCGGTTAACGTTTCATTTCATACCTTCTTTATTTGGCTGACGAAAAGAAGCTTTTTTTTCGGATCCTGTACCTCCATCCTTTAATAGTCTAATGTTTTAGGCTATGCATTTATCTTCTTCAATAACCACGCCATATTTTGACCCAGTACTTTCATCGTCCTGACACCTTCTTCATCATTACCTACATCGCCGGGATGTAATCCTATCCCCATATTCCAATAACTAGATCCAGGAACTATCATCTGATTTATGAAAAAGAACTTATTGATAGCGTCAAAAGCATTAGTACTTCCTGCTCTTCCGGCCGCCACAACTGCTGCACCTATTTTTCTTTTGTAAAGATGATCATTAGCGATTCCTACAAGCCCAGCACGATCAATTACAGATTTAATTTCAGGACTTACATTAGCAAAATATGTTGGGGAACCAAGAATAATTGCTTCGGCATTTGCCATTTTTTCAATAATTTCATTCAGCATATCGGTTTTGATACTGCATTTTTTATCTTTATTCTCAAAACATTTGTGACATGCGAGACAATTTGTGATGTTTTTTCCGGAAAGTTCGATGAGCTCTGTCTCTATTCCTTCTCTTTGCAATTCTTCAAATACAATTTTAATCAGATGGGTTGTGTTTCCTTCCTTTCTTGCACTTCCATTAATGGCGACAACCTTCATTTTTGTTCCTCCTTGGGTTTTATGGGTAGTGGCGTTATGCGGCCCTGCGCTATTATATTATGACCCAAATATAAAAAGTTGCGTAGAAGTGACCAAAGGATAAAATACAAAAGGAAGAGTTCTCACGATCAAGTGGTTTGTAGGGATCGAGGAAACAGACTTTGATGGCGTTGGTGGGAAGGCCTTTAATTTAGGAAAAATGTTCAACAGTGGGCTGATTGTATCCAATGGATTCGTATTACTTCAGGCGCTTATGAAGACGAGGAGTATCTTGCGATTCTGAGCCTCTGTCAGGCATGGGAGAGTATGGAACTTGCTGAAAAGAAAAACGATCCTGAAAGATTCAAAAAAAGCAGCGATGCTCTTCAAAGAAGAAGGCAATCTATTCACAGAGAAAAAGATGGAATTACTTGCTCTTGGAAATTCATCCTTTTGCAAGGCACTTGAGAATGGTTGTAAATTCGATCAGGTTGGGGAAATGAAAGAAAAACAAAGCTTTATTCCAAAACAAAGATGTATCTTAGAAATGCAGCCTCTTCTTATCGAGAATGTGGTTTTACATGTGAGGCAGACTGGGCACTTGCAAAATTGTTGTAAGTGAACGAGTATTTTGTGAGTGCGAGGATACTCCTGGCATGGTAATCTATTTACTCTTTAAGGTCAAAGTTTAATTAGGTAACATGGCAGAAGAACTGCGAAACAAAATTAAAAAATGGGAAATGGATAATGAATC
>JAXHTN010000264.1:0-2536 GCA_034190145.1 Halobacteriota archaeon
TCATCTTCATTGCCATATTCTGAGATGGATAATAGGTGTACATAATCATCTCTTCGTTGTCTACAATTGTTATAACATTCTGCCCCATAACCGTCGATTCAGTCTTTGTCATCTCTTTTGTTGACCAGACCTTTGTTGTTATGGTACCTGTTGGACCACCACTCATCACCATATCATAACTTACAGATGATGAATCTCTTGATTTACTCAGTAGATCAGAAAGAGACATGCCCGATGTAGATTCCTCCTCAGTGGATTCTGTACTTGTTGTCTCGGTAGTATCTGCTGGTTGCTCATTTTCATCAGTTTCAACTGAAGTCGTCTCTTCACCTTCATCTACACATCCTGCACTCAGAACCATTCCAAAGAGAAGTAGTCCCACGAGGAGTGCCATCCCTATCTTCTTTATTCCTTTCATATTGTCAAGCCCCTTTTTCATTCCTTTCTTCTTATTAAGTAAGCTACAGCGAGAAGTCCCGCAATTGCAAATACAGATTCAAATCCTGGCGTACCAGTTTCATCTGTTGTAGTTGTTGAGGCAGTCTCGGTTGTTTCGGATTGAGTCCCCTCTTCTTCAGTTGTTGTTGACACGGCAGTTGATCCACCGCCTAGAGACGCGATCCCATCAATATCGATCGAACTCATAAAGTCATCAAGGGTATCTTTATCGCTGTTTGTATCTACCATGACTAAAAACCTGTCATTTATCCCTACAAGCATCGTGTAATCGTTTGATTCCTTATCAAAGACCTCCCACGAAGGAAAACCCTGGAATGTACCTCTCTTTGCATACCCTTCGGTAGATTCCCACTCGAAGTGTCCTCCCCAGACGCCATTCCATCCCATTATGTTGGCCGCATAATCAGTGATTGCTACATCTGCTGTTATATCGCCATCAGTACCTGATTTTTCGTAACTCTTCGATGCCATACTGAATGTCCCTTCTCCAAAGGAGATCGTCTGTCCATAAGGATCATCTCCCTCCCAACCGGATGGATCTTCTGGTAAGTAGTTTAATAGTACTTTATAATCCACTGCCTCTATTTCTTCTTCTCCGATTACAGATCCGGTTATTCCAAAGAGAATAGTCATAACCAGAGCTAAGATAAAAATATTTTTGATTAACACCATCTTTACCAACCTGCTTCATAACTTAGTTAAACTTTATATTTATGTCTTTCTTTATAAAAAGGTCTCAAGAAAAAAGGCCTGAAAAACCTTCTTATTTACTCTTTATTCTTGAGCCACCCGGCGGTAAATATTTTACAATTTTGTCAGGAGGGGCCACTGTTTTTATTATCCTTTTATCTTCTTCTGCCGAGATATCAAAGAACCGCCTTGATATCTTCTTTGATAGCTCATCATGATCTTCCTCCCCAGGTTCAAGTTCTACTATGTATTTTGCTCTTTTACCGATGGCGCCCTTTGGTCCACCTATGAGTCTGGTCTCATCATCTATCTCAATTCCAATTGAAAGATCTACCGGGACTTTTTTGAAGTAATTTCTCTTTCCTCTTATGATGAAGCTACCTTTCTCGATATACTCTCCTGATTGAGGCGTCTTGCTCACCTGATCTTGGGTTACCCAGTATGTCTCTCCCTCATATTGCCCCGCCTTCCAGACGTTGGAATAAGAGACTGAGAATAGGGCTACCTCCTTCAGATCTTCATCACTTGGTGTCTCTTTACCGGTTTTAAGAATAACAACCGGGGCCCCGTGTGCCTGTGTGTGAAAAAAGATGTCGTCTCCTTCCATATACTTCTTGACTAGCTCTTCATTTGTGTCCGCATCCCTACCTCCAATAGCGAGAAGGCCGCCCGATGTCTCGAACCATCTGAATCTATCGAACCAGTGCTCTTTAATTCTTACTCTTCTTTGAGGAACTTGGTCGGGTAAATCCAGCGGTTCCTTGCTCTTTGATCTCTCGAAAGCTTCCAGAGTATGTTCAAGTGCGCCCTCGGCACCAACAAGTTTTCCTCTAAGGACTTTTATCCTGTCGTAGTATCTCTGGGCATTTCTGGGAATTGAGATATTAATATCGATATCAACAGTTGCGCCAGAAAGATCAACTGATACTGTCCCAACGCTCTCATCAATATTTTTAATCAACTGAGCCAGTGTGTTACGATCTCTACCATCATTAATAGTCGATTTGATCTCACTCCAAGAATAGCCCTTCTCCCTTGCACCACTAATAGTCCCAATTATATCGTCAATGGTGTTGTAATTTTCATAGATCTTTTCCGCTTTAATATCGCAGGAGGCGATCTCTTTTCTGAACTTCTCTATTGCACTTCTCTGTTGGTCTATTCTCCGTTCCAGTTTTCCCTTTCCCTCGTCTGAGACTTTTGTACTCTCTTCAATGATCTCTTCTATCGTCTTCTTTGAGAAGAACTCATCCAAGGCCTCGTTGAACGAGTTATAATTCTGCTTTTCACCACCTCTATAAAAAATTAAATCTAATGGTGTTGCGTCAATGTTTTGGCCTTCCTTTATTATAATCTGTGGCTTAAGATCACCACTCTTGATCGGATC
>JAXHTN010000265.1:0-2502 GCA_034190145.1 Halobacteriota archaeon
AGTATAGCAACCATAAGTAGTGCAATTTTGTTTCCTTTCATTCTCTTTTCACCTCCTAGATTTCTACCAGATTTATACGGTCAGTCTCGTCCTTTGGAAGAGTTCCAAAGCCTCCTAGAAACTTATACCTGTATACTATTTACTAACTAAAAATTAGCAATAGATGGCTTATAAACTTTACTAAAACGCTAGCGGTAGAGTTAGACTTTCACGGTAGAATCAGTTTTCGATGTACTTAAATAGAAAGTACGTTAATTACGTATTGGTACGTAGAAACAGTACACCGAATCGGTAAGAAAGAAAATAGTAATACCTATATAAGGTCAAAATATACCTGTAGGTTTTTAATGGGGCAAGGTCAATGGAGCCAAGAACGGGAACAAGGAAGATTCAAACAAGCGCAAGTGGTAGTTATTATATAACACTACCTAGAGCATGGATCGATAGAAACAATGTGCAAAAAGGGGATACAATCGACCTCGTATGTAATGGAGAGGATCTTCACCTCTTGCCGCCAAAGAATGCTCCAAGAAAAGACCTTGAGAAAGATCTCAACCTAAAGAGTTATTCCAATAGGTCGCTTCTTTCAAGAGGTATTTCACACTGCTATATCCAGGGTTATGATATTATTAATATTATATCCGACAAACCTATCTCGAGGGAGCACAAGGATTGGATAAAAAACGAGGTAGTATCAAAACTTATGGGTACCGGAATAACAGAAGAATCTTCTGATAGGATAAGAATCATGGTTCTTATCGACCCTACCAAGTTCCCAATCGATGACCTGATGAAGCGGATGTTTAATCTTGTTCACTCGATGCACAGAGATGCAGTGAGGTCACTTGAAAAGAGGGATTTTGAGCTTTCAGATGATGTTGTCGGCAGGATTGAAGAAGTAAATAAGCTTTACAGGCTGATGCTAAGGCAGCTCATGATAGCAATTGAACTAAAGACAAATGATCGCTCCATATGTGTGTCAAGAAAGGAAGCTTTTACAAGTGCTATTGCTGCAAGAGATATCAGCAGGATGGCTTTTTACGCTGTTGACGTAGCAACTCAGATGAAAGCCCTAGGTGATGAAAAGGTTGACAAATCAATTATAAAAGATTTGATCAAACTCTCTAATATGGGTATGGATATGCAATTGAAGGCTATCGACGCATTCTTCAAGAATGACTTCAGACTTGCAAATAGTGTGATAGAAGAGCTGGATAACGTTAAGGATCTTGATTATGAGATCATAGAGAAGATCAGTATCAGCAATTCAAGTCCAAAAGCTTCGACTGCTCTCACTTTGATCAGTAGAGGCATAAGAAGGATCGCCAGCTATGCAGTTGCAATCGCAGATGATACTCAGACCAAGTCAGTCTTGGATTGAACTTTGATTCGTACTTTGATTCTTCCAGAAGAACTGGTGTTTATCTATCGCTAGAAGTTTCGTGTCTTTGTCATATACTTTTATTGTGACTTTTACATAGTCCCCATCTTTTGGTTGTCCCTCGGGTCGAAAGCCTGAGGTGAGCTCGTATGTACCTTCTCCTGTATATTCCTGGGCGCCACGGTACCCGATGACTTGGTTGTTAAGGATAGTCCATGTCTCAACACTAGGAAAGCCTACTGTTGGTTCGGTGGGCTGCTGAATAGGTGTGACATAACTCTGATTTACTTGCACGTTTCTTATCTCAAGTTCATCACCCACCTTCACAACATCAAGTTTCACATTTACAACAGGTATTGACTCTTCAAGACACATTGAAACTGACGTTACCGAGACCAATATTGCCAAGACTATAGATAAAAAAGTAATCCTATCCCTCATCATATGCACCCTCATCGTTTATCGAAACCTAATTCACGCTTCTCCAATTATAAATTCTACGAATTCTCTTAAAAGTCCCAAGATAGTTGGGTACTCTGCAGAAGCCGTATTATTGATTACAGTTATCTCCTCAATACTATTAACATTTGGCGTCATTATGACTTCCATAGACTCAGCATCTTCTTTGTATACCTCTCCTGCAGGCCCATGGCATGTTGCACACATATCTTCCGTTCTCTGCCCATGAGCCAGATGAACGCCCCCTTTATGGCAGAAACTGCACTCTTTCTCCTCAGGAGTAAAAATTCTTGACTTATCACCGTGGCATTTCTCGCAATCTGCACCTGAATGGGCAGAATGAATATTCATTTTGGCGATCTCATCTGCCTGACCACCGGAAGATCCTACATGGCAAGCTATACAAGTATCCATCCCATGAACTTTTCCAAGTTGTTCCATATTTACGCCACTACCCGTCAGGATATTGTTATTATGGCACCTACAGTATCCATAAAGACCGGCAATTTCTTCTTTTGAGATTATAAGATAATGACAGTGATCACACATCTCCGAATGGTGCCAGTTCCCCAGAAAATTCCCTCCATCTCCACCCTCAGATCGTTCATTATCAGCTGCAATTGCCGTTATACATGAGACAGAAGTTATTGCAAGAATAGTTA